>DATJEX010000437.1:0-6325 GCA_035496135.1 Bacteroidia bacterium | reverse complement strand
AACATGAAGATCGAGATCGATGGACACACGGATGATGTGGGTGATGATGGCGCGAACATGACGCTGTCGAATGAACGTGCTTATGCCGTTTATGATCTGCTCGTCACCAAATGCGGCGTTCCGAAATCGCAGATCACCGGTTCGCATGGTTATGGAGAAACACGTCCGAAAGTCCCGAATACATCGGATGCGAATCGTGCGATCAACAGGAGAACGGAATTTGTGCTGATTGCGCAGTAGATTTCAATAATATTCGTAGAAATAGCGGACGTACACCGGCGTGAAATGCCAGGAAGCGCTTTTCATATTTTTTTCCTTCAGCAAACCATTGTCATAGTAGGAAGAGTAAGTTGAATAAGACCACGCCCCCTTCTTTTTGACAGGGATCCAATCGGTCATATTCATTTTCTCATTGTAACGTGCGTAAAATCCTTTTGCATCCGGGTCTCCGGCATTGAAATATTCGGTGAGCGTAACATTTCCGGCGCTGTCATAATGATCGACGATCTTCATTTTCAGTTTTCCCTTTTCATCATAGAAGAAGCAGGTGTCGATATGCTGTGCTGTATTATGCCGTATGCCTCGTGATGCATAAGAACCGGAATATTCCCAATCGAAATGATCCCGTTGTTCTTTGATCTTGTATTTGCTAAGATGGGTTGAAGTGTCTGTTCCTGAAATTCTTGTTTCCTTCATCACAGAATCGTTCTGTAATTCATGAATAACAATAGTGCCGGATGAGAAATCGGTTCTTAGGTAATGCGTTTCGCTGAAATAAAATGTACTGTCATATTTTAGCCCATCGGTGATCTCAATTCTCGAATACATCTTGTCAGAAGTATGGTAATCGAAATTTTCTTTGCTTCTGTAGGTACTCTTGTCAATGACTGAACGGTAATCATCACTTGTGATCCTTCCGCGCGGATCGTAATCCTGGATGTAAACTGCGCCCGTGTCGAATTTTGAACTGTCTTTATACGCGGAGAAAAGCGTAACAACTTTCACGGACTTGATCCTGTGTTGCACAACAAAATCGCTATCGAGATAATTGTGCAGCGGATCTTTCTGCGCCGAAATGTTCAGTGAAAGAATAATGGAGAAGAGCAGAAAGTAAATTGACTTCATCGTGAAATATTTCCATTATAACGGAAACCTTTCCTAAAGATACGTCAGCCGAAAACAAAAACTACCGTGATATATCACTGGTAGCGGCTCAGTTTGAGCCAGCGCACGGGCCTGTGTCAGGTTATAAAACACTGACACCACATCAAACTGAGCCGCTACTTTGTTCCACCTGCTCTTTGATCTTCACAAGAATAGGATTCCATCCTTCACCATTGTTGTATGTCTCTTTGTATCGCTTCTCGCCATCACCAACAGTGGAAAAATCACCTTGCGTTACGCGAAGGATCGTTTGGCCATTCTCTTTCGAAAGATCATACGTCACAGTGAGATGATTCTGCGGAATATCTTCAAGTGTTGAGAATGGATCGAATGTGGTATATGATAAATGTTTTCCGGGTTCGATCTTCACGATGATACCTTTCACAAAAACCATTTCTTTCCCTTCATGATTTCCTCTCCACAACAATGGGCTTCCGGGCTTCCAGTCGGAAACAGTTTCGCAACCGAACATATATTTCTTTGTTTCCTGCGGATCGGTGAGCGCTTGCCACACTTTTGCGGCCGGAGCGTTGATGCTGATGGAATTTTCTACGAGGAGTGGTTTCATGTCTTTAATTATGGAGCGAATGTAATTGTTTCAGGATCAACAGGAGAATATTCGATTCATATTTTGACTATCATGGAAGAGATACGAAGCAACCAAGCAACCAGCAAACACAACCAACAAAGAAACATAAGCAACCAAACTACGCCGCCATCGCCGGACGTTTCTTTTTTTTCATACGTGTAAAATCATCTATCACATTTACCGAACAGCTATTTGCCTGTAAAAGAATTTTCAACGCATCAAAAAGTGCCTTGCGTTTCCGGACGAACGGACCATTCTGGATAAGCTCTTTCGTTTCGAAGATCATCAGCAGGTGGTCACTGATCTTTTCGGGAGAAGAGAGTTGCATCATCCGCATGAAATACGTGGCCGCGTTACAATGTTCACAGATGGAACGCAGATCATAACGCTTGTACTGCATCCATGTTTTCATTTTTACGATGGCATCAGACGCTCCGTACGAAGGCGGTAGCATGTGTGCGAAATCCGGAAGTCTTTGAACATTTTTCATGAGCTGTATGAATTAAAAAGTGAACATCGTTGTAAAACACCCCGACCGTACTGTCATTTCGAACGTCCTGAGCAAAGTTGAAGGGCGGGAAATGACAGGCAAGCCAGGGTGTTAAAGAAGTTGAAGCTGCTGTAGTGCTGACGTAACTATAAAACCTGTTTGCACACAGGCACACCAAACCGTTCGTCAGCTGATCACCAGAACCCGTAGCGGAAACAAGGGAAGGGAGGAAGCGATCGCGAAGAGATCATCACTAGGCAGCAACAACTTCTGTAGAAGGATCAGCACTTCCTGTGCGGTCGGAGTCACCGCCGCCGTAATGCTCATCACTCAAGTAGTGCGAAGAGGAGTACGGTACGCGCACCGCTGGCCTTACGGGGCCACCCCCTTCGACTTTCAGATCATGTGATATGGCCTGAATGTTATCATTTGCAGTATGGAAAGAATTAAAAACACGATTCATCAATTGGTCAATTCTCAATGTCTCGTTGGTCCTGAGCTGGAAATTCATAAAAAGTCCTCCTGAATATGCGTTTGGTTATTTATTAGGTTTTCCTATATTTGCGTAGATGCTTACGATAATCATGACCCAAAAATATAGCTTGAATTAATAAAAGTCAAATATTTTTATTAACTTTGTCTAATAAATCAAACAAATGACACTAGCCCAGCGAATTAAAAATATCAGGAAACAGTTCGGACTCAGTCAGACTGATTTCGCCGAAAAGATCGGTATCACGCAAACTTCGCTCTCGCAAATTGAAGGCGAGAAGAACGGGATCTCCTATGATGTCTTCAAAGGAATCATCGAGAAATTCGATGTTGATCCTACGTGGCTCATGGACGGAACAGGAAACATGATGCGTCATGAGTCCGCGAAAAAAAGAACGGGAGCAATTCCTCTTGTCGTTGCGGTCGACCGGGAAGATGAAGAAGAGAATATCGTGGTTGTTGATAAAAAGGCGGCGGCCGGATATTTACAGGGTCAGCAGGATCCCGATTACATCGCCAAACTTCCTTCGTTCCGTTTGCCGGGTTTCACCGGAAAAACGTTCCGCGCGTTTGAAATTATCGGCGACAGTATGCTTCCGGGAATCAAGCCGAGCGACATGATCGTCGGTTCTTATATGGAATCGCTGAAGGATATCAAAAAGGGCGAAGTGTATATCGGTGTGCTGCACGATGGATCCATCGTCGCGAAGAGGATTGTCCCGATCGGTGGAGATAAATATGAATTCCGTTCCGATAATACTTCGTACGATCCGTATTACATCAACGCGGAAGACATCGCGCAACTCTGGAAAGCGGAAGCGAGGATCACCAAACAACTCGACAAGCCTTCCGAAGGAGATAAATTCTCGGCACTCGAACAAAGACTGCTCGACCTGGAGAAGAAAATGAAATAGCCAGCCTTCGGTACACCCACTTGCCAGATTGAGTTGACGACACAAAGTGTCGGCGTACCAAAAGCGACAAGTGGGCACTCAGTCTGACAATTTCATTTTCTGAATTCCGGATTCGCAATAATCATTAACCATTATCTATTAACCATTAACTATTAGCTAATGAAGATCTACGCTACTCAACTCAAAAAAAGTATCCGCGAAAAACTGGATGCGATCAACGACACGGAATATCTTGCTTCACTCGATGCCGTGCTTACGTATGAGACCATTTCATCCGACGGAAAATTGCCGCAGGTAAAGAAGGGAAATTATTCCCCGCTGATGAAATTCTTTTCCCTCTTCAGGAAATAAAAACTGATTTTTATCACCCGGCGAGCTGACCATTTTCATATTTCCTTCTTCTTTTCAGAAGCACATTTGAAAAAAAGAAAAATGGAAATCTTCGATACCGCTGGTCCCGAGTCGATCGGGAATGAAAAGGAAAAGAATTCGCGCATCGCGAAAAATGCGATCCGTTTTTTCGGAGCAGGCGCTTCGATCGTCTTCTTTATCGCCATGTATTACTGCTACACCAGTGGACACCGTCCTGAAATGGGCGCGCTTGCTACAGGATATGTAGTACTCGGACTTCTCGGATTGAGAATTTACAAAACACTCTGATCAGAATCGCGCGATCAAACGCACACTGATCTGGCGGTTGGTGAGATAATTGGGGATCGCATACGATCTTCCGGTCACGTCTTTCACCCAATAGTAAGAGATCGTATTCTGCACCTGCAGGAGATTGTAAACTTCCGCGCCAACCCACAGCGATTTGAACGCATGGAATGGATTGCTCGGATCGAGCGGTTTATCTTCCTTGATGAATTCATAGGAGAAACCAATGTCGACGCGGCGATACGGCGGCATTCTGAAAACCGCTTTGTAGCGCTCGTGCGTCGGCGGACCGAAAGGCAATCCTGATCCGAGGATCAAACCCAGATTCATTTTACATGAAGGAATTTTCGGAAGATAATCCTGGAAGTATAACGCGAACGTGAGCAACTGATCGGTCGGACGCGGAACGTAGCCCGGCTTTTGCAGAATGGAATCTGTTTTCACATTGTTGAACGTGTAACCCGGAATGATCGTGTCTCCATCCGAATTCAGGTACAGGTAATAATTATCATTATACAGATCTTCTTTCGTCCGCAACAAAGAAAGATTCACCCACGAATCAACTCCTTTCACGAATTCACCGTTCATCCGGAGGTCTGTTCCGTAAGCGTAACCGTGCGAAAGATTCGCGCCGTAATAACGGATGCGTACATCATTCACTTCATACGGAACAAGATTGTCGAGGTATTTGTAATAACCTTCCGTGATGAATCGGAACGGACGTCCCCACATTTTGAACGTCACATCCGCACCCGCGATCGCGTGCACCGATGTCTGCGCGCGCACATCTGTGTGAACAGTCCCTGAAAAATCGCGCAGCTCTTTGTAGAACGGCGGCTGATCATACAATCCCGTTGCGAGCCGATACGTGATGTTCTGGTGATGATGCGGCTTGTATTCCACCTGCAATCTCGGTTCAGCGATGAATTGTCCGTTCAGCGTCCAGTAATTTCCGCGTACACCGAATGTGATGGAGAGATCGGAAGTGTCCTTCAGGATTTTTATCCAGCGCACCTGCGCAAAACCCATCGCGCGTTGCGAAGACAATTGGTCGTTCGCTTTGATGACATCCTGCAGATCGAGTGAATTGTACGGTTGATACGGAATGGAATATCCCGCAGAGTCCACGTAGTTCCATTCACTCAGTTTATCCTGGATCCTTTCATCCTGCACACGCACACCGAAATTCCAGGTGAGATCCTTGTGCGAATGTGTCGCTTTGAATTCAGCGCTGTTCACCCACGCATCCAGGTAATTTCTTCCGTGATTGATGAACGTTCCGACTCCGCGATTGAAAGCTACTTGTCCGAATGTCGGTTTACCGAAATCCGCTTCCAGCTGATCGATGTAATATTGTCCCTGCACATCGTACGTTTCCGATTCATACGTGTTGAATGAAGAGAAGATGAATTTCGTCTGCCAGCGCGGGTGATCATAATTCAGCGAAACCGCGTTGAAGATCGTGTTGAAACGATTCAATTCCTGTCCGTCGAAATAAACGGTGAAGCGCAACGCGTTGTTCAGCGTTCCGAAATCCGTTTCTCTTGTCGATGGAACAAGATTGTATTTGTTCGTCGCGTAATTGCCGATGTAATTGATGTAACACACATCCGACAAATGCCAGATGAGCGAAGTCTGCACATCCGTGAAGTTCGCGGTGTAATCTCCTTTCGTGTCGAGCGAACGCAGCAGGTATTTATTCGTTTTATTCCGGATGCCGAGCTGCCACGAGAATCTTCCGCCTTTCACCGTGTCTTCCACTTCGGCCATCACACCAAGCAAACTCGCGGAAAATGTCGCGCGGAATTTTGTCGGTTCGCGATACGTGATATCAAGTACCGAAGACATCTTATCGCCGTACTTCGCTTCGAATCCGCCCGTGGAAAAATAAACATCTTCGGTCATGTCCACATTCACGAAACTCAATCCTTCCTGCTGGCCCGCACGTGTGAGCACAGGGCGATAGACTTCAATTCCATTCACGTAAACAAGATTCTCATCGAAATTTCCTCCGCGAAC
>DATJEX010000436.1:0-5452 GCA_035496135.1 Bacteroidia bacterium | reverse complement strand
AGAAGACGTTTCGTTGATCCCGATTTAAGATCTCCGTATTAAGCGGGCACTCTTTTTCTGAATTTCCAGAGATAGCCAAAACAGAAAAAGAAAAGATAGATCCACACACCGGAGAAGGTCAGGAGCTGATAGCGCTGCTCGAGTTGGTCTTCAACGACCTGCTGAGCCGCCGGAGGAAGCGATGGATCCGCATGTTCCAGATGTTCGGGGAAGAAAGTCCAGAGAAAACAGATCATCGCATAAATGAAGATCAGCATTCCTGTTAACACCATCCACTTCGGTCTTGTTTTCCACGCAGCGTTGATGATACCACCTATTGACGCGAGGCCTGAACGGCTTTTATCGAGCAGCGACCTGGTGAGCGGTTCTTTTCTTGCCATGATCACGCAATACATTCCGACGCCGAGCGCACAGAAATGGAGAAGGAAAGTCCACGATAAATTCCAGGGCAGGGGATAACCGGTGATCAGCGCGATGTTGATGGCAATGCTGGTCAGTAGCAGCAGAAGTGAAAAATAAAACAGAATGATCCTGAACAAGAGAATGTGAAAAGGGTTGAATGCGAATTTACGAATACAATTTATCAACGTAGTTAAACTTTACGTAATGCGCCGCGTCCCAAACGCGATCATAACAGATTCCTTAACTTAGTTGTTACCAAAATCTCGCAATGAAAAAGATACTATTTTGCTTCACGCTTCTTTCAGTTGTACCTCATTTCGTACACTCCCAGATCACGAATACCAATCTCTCCAATTTCGCTTTCTGGGACACCGAACCTTTTCTGGCGGTGAATCCGGTGAACACGAGTAACATCATCGTCGGATGGATGCACGCAACAGCATTGAATCAGCTTTCCATTGCGACCAAATATTCCAACGACGGCGGAGCTACGTGGAGCAGCTCGGTGGTGAATATGCCGCATGTGAACAGTAATTATACTTCGGCCGATGTTTCGATCGCATTCAATAATACCGGCGGAGCTTTTCTTACGTACGTCGATTCACGCATACAGAATGATACGGGTTATGTGCTGATGACAAAATCCTTTGATGGTGGAGCGACGTGGAGTGCTCCTTCGTTCGTGATCAGTTCAACAGCGAGTCCCGATTTTCCGGTCGATCGTCCGTGGATCGCGATTGACAAAACGAGCGGACCGTACAGCGGAACGATCTATGTCGTGAACAAGAGTGTCGATTTCGGGCAGATGCCGCATCACATCTGGATGGAGAAATCGGGAGATAATGGAGCGACATGGTCGGCGCCGATGCTGGTGGATGACAGTATTCCGTCTGATCTGGTGACGAACGCGATGGGCGCACTCACAGTTGGAAATGACGGTGCAGTTTACGTTGCTTATCCTTCCTATCATCCGGCGCAATCGGTTTTCGCACGAATGATCGTGGTGAAATCTTCTGATGGCGCTTCTACGTTCACACCGTATGTGATCGGAAACGCGACTGCAAATTCAGCGATCACCGATTCGTTGCTGCAGGGAAGTTATTCGTTGCAGGCAAATCCGGCGAATCAGAATGATCTCGTTCTTGTTTTTACGGACAACAGGAATGGTGACGCCGATATTCTTTCGAGCAGAAGTATTGATGGCGGACTCACATGGAGCGCACCGATACGTGCAACGGATGATGCTGTAAGTAACGGTAACAACCAGGATATGTGCTGGGCGGCGTACGCGCCGAATGGAAAGTATGTCACCGCGTGGCGTGATCGGAGAAATTCCGCCGGTGGAAGCCAGGATAATTTTGAGATCTACGCGACGGCGAGTGCGGATGATGGCGCAACATTCGGAACAAATGTGAACATGAGTTCGGCGCAGAGTCCGTACATCAACATCGTGAAAGGAAATGATTTCATTGGAGTAGGCACGGATGGGACGGATCTTTTCACCGCGTGGTGCGATTACCGGACAGGCAACACGGAAATATTTGTGGCGAAGACACCGCTGAGTTCGATTCTTTCTGTTAATGAAAATGAACCTCAGTCTTTGATGCTTGATGTTTACCCGAATCCTGCTGGTGGTGCGCTTGAATTGAATTATTCTTTCAGTTATACAAAAAAGACATCAGCGGAAGTGACGATAATGAGTGTTGACGGAAAAACTGTTCTTAGGAAAGAAAATATTTCTGTTGCGGAAGGAAGGAATCATGAAAGGATCGATGTTACTTATCTTTCATCCGGAAATTATCTGCTCGTGGTGAAGATGAAGGACGGAACGATGGTGGAGAAAATGTTTACCCGATGAATCCTCTTTGCGCCTTAGCGTCCTGGCGTGAAACATTCTGTCGCGGATCAGCACAAATTAGCGTGGATTTTCTCTGTGTCCCTGTGCCTCTGTGGTTAAAATGTTTTCCGGAATTCCAGCCTGCATTTTTTTCTTCGACAGGTTGATAAATTTAGTTCGTAACCATCACCAACGTTGCTGCGATTCCCCCATCGTTGCTGTGGATCCTTACACGGTAAGTGCCCACCTTGGAATACGAATGGCCGGCTGAAGCAACAGTGGTAACAACACTTTCCGATCCGTCTCCAAAGTCCCATATATAGGTGTTGCCTCGTCCGTAGCTGTTAGCGTTGAACAATATTTTTGTTCCCGGTTTCGGATCGTCGGGTTTGAAGGTGATGGAAAGGTCTGTTGTTGTTTTTCCGGTGTTCGGATTGACCGATCGCGTGTTTGCCCCTGTAAATGAAAGGAGGAGAAGCCCGCATCCCGTTAATAGAAAAGTGACAATTGTTTTCATGACCGAAGAAATAAAATGCGTTTTGATTCTTCAAGTTACCATTTCACGAACGCATGTCCTGGCCAGATGAATAAATGGCAGGAACGCATTGGCAGATGGTGGAGTTTAAAACGTAAAGGGAATAGGAGAGAAGGACCTTGCAAGCAGAATCTTTCAAAGGCCCGGTGTAAAGAGCAAATCAAAATTCCCTTTACGCAAACGCTTTGGCTGGAAATCACTGCCGTGAACGGTGCATTCAAAAACCCCGGAAGCGGAGAATGTGCTACTGTCAACAGCTGAGATAGCTGTTACGCACAGAAAGCCAAGCGGGTCTACGTCTGGAAGAAATTCAGAAGTTGGATTCCGCAATTCCAGCGTGATATCAAAGGATTTACCGATGACCGTTCCGCTGGCACGATCGAAATTCTTCTTTTTTCCTTTGAGCCAATTCAAAGTCCAGACCGTATCGTTTTTCAATGCTAGGATCTCGTCCTTAGTTGGAATATGATAATCGGGCCATTTGATGTGGATCTCGATCATCGTGTCAAAGTCGGCTGTGGTCAACCTCCCGCAAATGGAATGCAGATTGGGGTCCTTGTATTTGCTGATCAATTGCGGTGTATACATGTCAGGCCAGAAATGGCTATAATAGCTCATCCCCGTATCGCACATTCCTTTCACGGAAAAACCTGTTCCGGCAAAACTGAAAGAAACAGAAGAACACTTAGTGTCACTGTCAGCACCCATGAAAATAAGAGGAACGAAAAGTAATAATGCGATTCTCTTCATGATGTATATCGATAAGATCTGTGCAAAACAGGTGTTTTTCAATACGTCATCCCGAGATTATAAAACACAAAACTCCAGATATCCGCCCACTCTTCAATTTGTTTATCTGTCGGTTTTCCTGAACCATGGCCAGCGTTGTGATCGATGCGGATCAAACACGGAGCATCGCCCTGTTGATCGGCCTGGAGTGTTGCGGCATATTTGAACGAATGCGCCGGAACAACACGGTCGTCGTGATCGCCGGTGGTAACAAGTGTTGCAGGATAATTCGCCGGTTTGAGATTCTGGAGCGGAGAATATTTGAAGAGACATTCGAATTCATTTTTATTCTCGCTCAATCCATAATCACTTGCCCATTGACGTCCGACGGTGAAGCGATGATAACGCAGCATGTCCATTACACCGACTTGTGGAATACAAACTTTATAAAGATCGGGACGCTGTGTTTCACAGGCACCGATAAGCAATCCTCCATTCGATCTTCCTGTTATGGCAAGATGTTCACTGCTCGTGTATTTTTCTTTGATGAGATATTCTGCAGCCGCGATGAAATCGTCGAACACATTCTGCTTGTTGCATTTGATGCCCTGTTGGTGCCAGCTTTCTCCGTATTCGTCACCGCCACGGATTCCGGCCACGCAATAAATTCCACCTGATTCCAAAAACACGGCACGATCACTTCTGAATTCGGGAGCGTAGTGTGAATTGAATCCGCCGTAACCGAAAAGGAAACACGGATTCGTTCCGTCCATCTTGATCCCTTTTTTGTGCGTGATGAACATCGGGATCTTTGTTCCGTCCTTGCTCGGATAGAAAACCTGCTCGGTTGTGTACTCTTCGGATTTGAAATCGAACTTCGGAGAAAAATATAACGTGCTTTGTTTCGTGAGCAGGTTGTATTTGAAGATCTGCGGAGGATTGGTGAATGTGGCGATGCCGATGAACAACAAACTATCGTCGCGATCGCCGCTGAGTTCACTCACCGAACACATGTCCGTAGTTGGAATATCGCAGATCTTATTTCCGTCCAGGTCATACTGCACCAGTTTCGATTTTACATCCTCGAGATAATGCGCGATGAAATAATTTCCGGCACGGGTGAGACCGACCATGTAATTCTTGGCTTCCGGAATGATGGTTTTCCAGTTCGCTTCTTCGGGATGCGTTAGATCAACGGCAACGAGTTTGAAATTCGGTGCATTGTGATTGGTGCGCATAAGCATGATCCCGTTCAGAACATCCATTGCATCGTATTCGTCGGCGTTGGAGTCGGGGAGGGCGATGATGGTTTTCAATGGGGAATTCGCTTTCAGGTCTTTCACCATCAAACCATTTCCATGCGTGGAATTGGACGTGTACACGATGAGCCAGTTCTGATCGTACGTGACTTGCGTGCCGTACAGGATGTTGGTGTGTGCATCGTCTTTGTAAATAAGCTGATCTTTCGACTGATCATCTCCGACCTTGTGAAAAAATATTTTCTGATTCACGGTCTGCGTGGTCAATTCACTTCCTTTTTTCGGAGCATCGAATCCCGCGTAATAGAATCCATCGCCTTTCCATGCTGCACCCGAGAATTTGATCCATTTGATATGGTCCGCAAGATCTTTTCCGCTTGCAATATCCTTCACGTAAAAATCTTCCCAGTCCGATCCGGCTTTGTTGATGCTGTACTGCATGTATTTCCCGTCTTTCGAAACTTCCCATCCGCCGAGCGCTGAAGTTCCGTCAGCAGCGAGCTGATTCGGATCAAGGATCATTGTTCCGGAATCATTCACGCTGTTCTTGTAATACAGCACCGACTGATTCTGCATGCCGTCGTTCTTCGTGTAGAAATATCTTTTGCGATGCAGGTAAGGCGCGCTCATCTTTTCGAAATTCCAAACCTGTTTCAAACGCTCCTTGATCTTATTGCGGAATGGAATCGA
>DATJEX010000435.1:0-4712 GCA_035496135.1 Bacteroidia bacterium | reverse complement strand
AACAGAAGGATTTGCCATCTATCGTATCGACGCAAAGACAATGGATCACAAAGCCGACAAAGAATGTCTTTTCAAAGATGCCGATTACCTTAAGAGAGAAGTCACAGAAAAATACACGAACGGAGTTTACCAAAGCACTGATTTCAATTTCCGCTGGGTGAATAAAAACGGAGAGGTGCTCTTCAAGGAAGAAGGCTCGCACAACAAAAAGCTGAAAGAGCCCAAAATAGAATCTTCGAATAGTTTTGTCGTGACGCCGAAATACAGTTACCTGCTGAAGTGCGAAGAAGCGTGGACAAGATTCAAACAGGAAAAGATCCTGGCATCTCCTCCGCAGGAAATTTCATTTCCTATCCTCGACCGCAAAGCACGAGTTCAGGAACAACGCATTCTGTTATCACCTACAGGCGTTACGCTGGAATACGCCGGAGAAACCACCACCATCCGGAAAGAAGAGCTCGGCAACATCGTTTTCAGTAAAGGACACCTGGTGATCACGAGCAAAGATTTCGAAAGCGGATTTTTCAAAAACAAAGGGACTCACATCACGCGGCCTGCGAACGATGTGGCGAATGTGATGTTGTTCATGCAACTTTCGAGGAAGTGGTTTTGGGGGTGAGCTACACTTTTGATTTCTCTTTCAACTCTGCGAGAATAGCCTTTTGCGATTCAGTCAAAATATCCTGAATTTCAATATCCGTAAGAGGCTGGGAATAAGGCTTGGATAATAAAACTGAATTATCGATACTAATCTGATAAGTATATTTTTCCAATTTAATTTTTAGGCTTGCATATTGATCAAAGATTATCGGACTCTTCCCTTTGAATCCCTTCAATGCAATATAAATCGACATATCTTTTATGTCTTGATCCAAACTATGAGTAATAATCCCAACAGTTCTTTTAATATATTCTTCCCGTCTCTGAGCAAATCCTTGTTCAATCGATTCAATCCCTTTGTGATCAAAGTTTCCACCATTGAACCATCCAGTAATTTCCATTTTATTGAATAGTTCCTCAAATTGTTTCGTTCGATCGATAAACAAGAGGAATAATTTTTTAAAAGACGATTTGAACAACTCTTCTATCACGTCAAAGGAGTTTTCCTTCACCTCCTGCTTTTCTGACAAAATTTCTCTTTTCCAAATGTGAACCTCCTTGTCAATATCACTCGGTTCCTCTACATTTTGTCCTTTTGCCGCTTTGATCGCTAACCCTAATACATATTCTAATTGTTCCATCAAATAGAATTCAAAAAACTGATCATTTCCAACATCAGCTTGATGCAACGCCTCAAGATAATTTTTCTTTTCTGCCGATTTGATCAAAATAGGTGGATACTCATTTTTCATAAGGACATAATTCATGATTAATCTCGCAACTCGACCATTTCCATCATCAAACGGATGAATGCGAACAAACTTATAGTGCATCATTGATGCTAACCAAACAGGATGCACTTCAGTGCTTGCGGAACATTTGCGGTAGAAATCCATCAACTCATTCATTTTTATTGGAGTTTCCAACGGAGAAGTATATTCAAAGATTTCGCCATTCTGCAACCTCACGGAATTAGGATGCTCTTTATATTCGCCAACTTTAATAAGTCTTCTGGTTGCTTGCCCATCATTTGTAATTGCCTCTTTCCAATATGGTTTAACAAGTATAATCCTATTCAATTCTCTTATGTCAGCTTCAGTTAAGTCTCTGTTTTTATCCTTTGCCCATTCTTTCACCATATGAATAGCTACGTCATGCGCCTTCATTTCTTCATACTCACGCATCTCATGAGTACCGCTCGTCTGATCAAAGATCAATAGAAGCTCTGTTTCGCCATAGGTAAGAGTATTACCTTCTATATGATTAGAGTTATAGTTCCACTCCAATCGCACCTTTTTCCAAAAACGCTTCTCATTTTCAGGAGACATCGGAGAAAATGAATCCAACGTTTTTTTCAATTCATCAATATGATTTCTTTTCTCAGCGTAAGTCATCCTTTAAAGATAATATTCATAATTCAAATCCTACCCTCCCCCTGTTAATCTTTCCAAAACTCCCCTCCCGCTCTGCATTTCTCCCCGTATATCCCGTTATTAGTGGGTGAATACGCCCCTGAATTTTGCGTAAATTCGTCACTTCTTTACCAACAGGAAAAGTCCTCCCTTTCTCACCGACATGAGCGAATCCGTTTACGATAAATATCAGCCCGTCATTGGACTGGAAGTTCACGCACAATTACTGACGAAAAGCAAGGCGTATGCGGGCGAAGCGGCCGAATATGGCGCTATGCCCAATACACTCGTGGGACCTGTTTCGCTCGGCCTGCCGGGAACGCTGCCGAAAGCGAACAGGAGCGTGATCGAATTCGCCATCCGTCTCGGCCTCGCGACCAAGTGCACGATACGCGAGCGCAACGAGTACGCGCGCAAGAATTATTTCTACGCCGATCTTCCGAAAGGCTACCAGGTGACGCAGGATAAAACGCCGATCTGCATGAACGGTGTCATTAAGTTCAAGAATCTCGACGGAACAGAAAAGATCGTGCGCATACAGCGCATCCACATGGAGGAAGACGCGGGCAAGAGCATGCACGATGTGGATCCTGATAATACTTTGATCGATCTCAACCGCGCGGGCGTTCCGCTCGTGGAGATCGTGAGTGAACCGGATATCCGTAATGCGGAAGAAGCGTACCGCTATCTCACCGAAGTGCGCCGGCTCGTTCGTTACCTCGACATCTGCGACGGAAACATGGAAGAAGGTTCACTGCGTTGCGACGCGAACGTTTCGGTGATGCTGAAAGGCGCCAAGGAATTCGGACGTCGTGTAGAGGTGAAAAACATGAATTCCATCTCGAACGTGAAACGCGCGATCGAGCATGAAATAAAAAGACAGATCGATATCATTGAAGCCGGCGGCATCGTCGACCAGGACACGAGAAGTTTTGAAGCGTTGACCGGCACAACATTTTCACTGAGAAGCAAAGAGCAGGCGAATGATTACAGATATTTTCCTGAACCTGATCTGCAACCGGTGATCGTGACGGAAAAAGAAATCGCGAGAGTGAAATCGACGCTTCCTCCATTGCCTGCGGAATTGTTCGAGCGTTACACGAAAGAACTTTCGCTCTCGGAATACGATGCGCACGTGATCACCGATTCGAAGGAGATCGCTTTGTATTATGAAGAGATGCTTCTTCACACGAAGAATGCAAAAGCTGCAGCGAACTGGTTGATGGGTCCGATCAAATCGTATCTCAACGAGAATGCCGTTCACATTTCTGCATTCCCTTTGAAACCTGCAAAGATCGCCGAACTCATTTCCATCATCGATTCCGGAAAAGTGAGTTTCACTTCGGCGAGCCAGAAATTATTTCCCGAAATGATCGCTGATCCTTCTGCTGATGCGATGAACGTCGCGGAAAAATTAAACCTGGTGCAGCAAAGTGATTCGGGCGCGTTGCTGGAATTCGTGAAACAAGCTGTTGCAAAATATCCGGCGAAAGTGACGGAATACAAAAACGGGAAAGTCGGTTTGCTCGGCATGTTCATGGGCGAAGTGATGAAACTTTCCGGCGGAAAAGCGGATCCTAAAGTGACGACTGAATTATTAAAAAAAGAACTGGAGCAAGCATGAAGAAATTCATTTTCATCCCGATATTATTTTCTCTCTTCCTTTTTTCCTGTGAAAAACCGAAGACCGGTAACCTGCATATCGAAGGAAAATTCTCCAATTGCAGCGGAGACACACTTTACCTCGTCGATATTTCCCATCGTGAGATGACCGTGATCGATTCCTGCGTCGCTGATGAAAATGGATCGTTCAATTTCATCACCACCATCCAGTACGAAGGATTCTTCAACATAGATGTTGGTAAAAATTCACAGCAGTTTGCCACGATCATCGCCGGGCCCGGGGACAGCGTTACACTTTCGGGTGATGCAAAGAATCTTGGTTACACCTGGCAGGCGAAAGGTTCGCACGAAACGGAACGTTTCATGGTGCTGAACACGTACATCACTTCACTCGAAAAAGCCCGTCATCCGCTGCAGGCAACCAGCGATTCACTGCTGCAGGATTTTCAATTCCAGGTGAGTGTACTCAAAGATTCGACACAACTTCCCGTACTCGATAAAAAATACGGCGATCTCGTCACCGAAATTCAGAATAAGATCGACGACATCGAGATGAAAGGTGCTGAACGGATCAAGACTTTCATTGATGAAGACTCTTCTTCCTTCGCGAATATTCCTGCTCTGCAGTTACTCGATCCCTATGAGAATTTCCCGTATTACCTGAAGACGATCGACAATCTCGAGAAAAAATACAAGGACGCACCGAATGTGAAATTGCTCCGTGATTATGTCGAGTCGATCCGCCCGCACTGCAAAGGACAGGTTGCTGCCGACATCGCGCTGAATGATCCGAATGGAAAAGCGTACAAACTTTCTTCGCTCAAGGGAAAGATCGTCCTGCTCGATTTCTGGGCTTCCTGGTGTGGCCCGTGCAAAGAAGAATTGCCGAACGTGGTGAAGAATTATAAACTCTACCACGACAAAGGATTTGAAGTGTTCAGCGTTTCGCTCGACGACAACAAGAAAGAGTGGCAGGATGCCATCGCGAAATTCGGATTGGTGTGGCCGTATCACGTGAGCGACCTGATGCGCTGGCAATCTTCCGTTGTACCGCTTTACGAACTCAAAGGAATTCCA
>DATJEX010000434.1:0-5018 GCA_035496135.1 Bacteroidia bacterium | reverse complement strand
CGATGTGAATGTTTCAACACTTAAACCTTCTACAAACAATCGTGGTGGAATTGAATTCTCCGTGATCTATGTAGCGAAACGTAAAACCCCGGTGGTAGCACCAAATTGCCCAAGATTATGAGGCGGATCGTCCTTTCCTTTTTACTGATTATTGTTTCTGCCGCTTCACTCTCTGCACAAAGCAGGAGACAATGGCTTGAGTTCGGAGACAAAGCGTATGCTGATCAGAATTACAAACTAGCGCTGGCGTGTTATCAGCATGTGATCACGATGGGTGATGGAGCGGATCGTGACCTGGTCACGCCTTATGAGTGTCGTCCTTATGTCAACGCGAAGAAAGTTGTCGATTCAACAGCACTCAAAGCTGCGGCTGCAGATACGGTGCTCGTGAATCCGAATCTCGTGAAAGGAAATGATGAACGCACAAGATACGTTGTCAGAAAAGTTGCCGACTGTTATCGACTCACGCACGATTATGATAATTCCGAACTCTGGTATCGCCAGGCGATCTTCCTTCCGGACAATCGTTTTCCCGATACACGTTTCTGGTATGGCGTCGCGCTGATGAATAACGCGAAGTACGCTGCTGCTGCTGATCAATTCGACAAATACAGTGAACCGCTTGACGCTTCTTCCAAGGAATATATCCGTGCGCAGAAATTCTATGTAGGATGTTTGTTCGCTATGGACACTTCGAGTGTGAAGAAAGAAGTTATTCTCACCAAACTCGACAGCTCGATCAATGCGGGAACAGCGGTTTTCGCCGCGACTTATTTCGGTGATCCGAATTCACTCATTTTCACCGCGGGAAAATCAGGAAACGTTTCCACTCCTGATATCACCAAGCTCGGACTTGATGCTTACACCACCGATATTTATACTGCGCAATTGGATAACGGGCATTGGCAGAACATCAAACCGTTGCAGGGAAGTGTTACCGCGATCAATTCTTCCATGAATGAAGGTGCGGCGATGGTCTCATTCGGTAAGGAAACTGTTTTCTTCACGCGCTGGAGCGAAGACGGAAAAGAGTGCGCGATCTACATGTCGAAGAACGTGAACGATTCGTGGCTCGCTCCGAAACGACTTGACGCGAATGTGAACATGCCCGGATGCCGGAACATGATGCCTTTCTTCTCCAATGACGGATCGACACTTTATTTTGTTTCCGATCGTGATGGTGGAAAAGGCGGACTCGACATCTGGAGCACACAGCTGGATGAAGATGGAAATGCTTCACCTGCCGTGAACATGGGCAGTGTGATCAATACAGCGGATGATGAGATCACACCGTTCTATCATTTCACTTCCAGCACACTTTTCTATTCTTCGAATGGAATGGGCGGATTCGGTGGATTTGATGTGGTGAAAAGTTCGTTCAACGCGGATGATTCTACCTGGTCAACACCGAAAAACCTGGAAGCTCCTTTTAATTCTTCGAGAGATGACGCGTACTTCGTGCTCGATCGTTTGCAGCAGACCGGTTATCTTTCTTCTGATCGCGAACCCTGCAGCGCATGCGGACCCGGAAGTGCATATTGCTATCGCGCGTATTCATTCGCGAACGAGCCACTCGTGTTTTCCATCAGCGGTTATGTGTATGATAAGGAAACCGGAAAACCGATCGAAGGTGCGCTGCTTACGTTCAAAGATATCCGCGGAAACGTGGATCCATCGTTCGTGATCAGCGATTCAACAGGATATTATTACGCCGATCTTCAGTTGGGCGAAGAACTTTACATCAAAGCGCAGAAAAATAAATATTTCGGTGACGCGACCAATCTCTCGACAGTTGGACTCACCGACAGCAAACATTTCGATCATGATTTCTATCTCACACCGATCACCGGAGCAGACATCGTCATTCCAGGTATCGAGTATGATTATGACAAAGCGACGCTGCGTCCTGAATCAAAAGCCGTGCTCGATGATCTGGTGGCGTTCCTCGAACTGAATGATAATATTTCAGTGGAGATCTCTGCGCACACCGATTCCCGCGGAAGTGATTCGTACAACATGTCTCTTTCACAGCGGCGCGCACAGAGTGTAGTGGATTACCTCATCTCGAAAGGAATTTCAAAGGACCGTTTGCAGGCGCAGGGATACGGAGAAACAAAACCACTCATTCCTGACAAAGAAATTCTTGCGATGCCTAACAAAGCTGACCAGGAAGCCGCTTACCAGAAAAATCGCCGCACCGCATTCCGTCCGATCAAGGAAGGTGTGATCCGCGACAAATGGGAAGGAAAAATTCCTGAGAATTCACACCTGAGAGCTCCTGCCAATAACGGCAATGGTTCTGGTGGAGGAACAACTGGTACCGGCGGCGGCAACTAATTTCATTTTGTATTCGGAATGAAACGGATTCTTCTCCTGTTCCTGTTTTCATTTTTATTTTTCAACGCGCCCGCGCAGGCCCCACAGGGGCAGGGAAAACTCGAGGGCGGATTCTACGCTGAATATTATCAATTAGGAAATAACGGGCAGGAACAGTTCGGCGGGATCCTGCACATTCCGATCGGAGACCGATTCACACTCAATTATCAATTAGGCATTGGCCCGCGCATCGGCGGCGGATTTTATGTGCATTCTCCTCCCGGTGTGATCGTCGCAGGATGGTTGCTCATCAATTCAGGGAATCTCGGCGCTTTCGATTATCTCGGATTTCTTTCCATTGCCATTCCGCAAGGAGTTGGAATGTATTTCGGAAAAGGAAAGATCATCTCACATTTTTCCATCGATCCGCTGAGCGTGGATTACTGGCGAAAAAGTTTTCCGGAAGAAGAAAAATGGAAACTGGGTTGCAACTTCACGTATCGCGCAAAGATGATCTCCGATCTGAAGTATCCGATCTACATGGCGCCGCAAGTCACCGTGACTTATCTCTATCTGCCCGGATCGCTTTCTCCATTCGGTGTGCGTGCAGGAATTGCAATCGGACTGGAAGCGAAGAATGCTCCGGATCAACCGATCATTGATCTCGGGAACTAATTGCGAATGGCTCGAATATCCGAATCTGTGTAAAGAGTAATTTAGCCGATAATAGCGGAAATTTTGTAAGTCTTATTTGTGCACAATATCATTGTCAGATGAAATTACTAAGCTTCGTTCTGCTTTTGAATGTCTTTATTCCTTCAACGGCTCTTTGCCAGGAGCAAAGCCCGGCAAGGAATAGATTTGTTTCTATTTCCGGGTTATTTGAATGCCCCATTTACTTAATTAACTATTCTCAAAATTTTAATTATGGATCTGGTGTCCTGGTTTCTCAAAATATCGCAAGAGTAAAATTTTCAACTGGCTTGTATGTGAGTTCAAAGAGATATTTTATGCGCTATGTAAATGCTGGAACACTGGATCATACTGATTACAGAATGTTATACTATAATATTCCCGTGCGCTTTGGTGTAAATATCCTTCCGGTCCGGGAAGAGAACTGGAAGTTGTTTGTGAGTTCTGGATTTGAGTTTAATATACCAAGTCAATTCTCTTCCTTAACCTATTACAATAATAACAGCCCGCCTACTGAAAATGATAGACCTGTAAGCTATGGTTCCGGGACGTCTCTCCTTTTTGAATTGCAACTTCAACGAGTGCTCAATAATAAATTGGCGTTTTTTTTACAGGGAGCCTTTGTATATAAAGTCCAGCTGGAAGATATTGAATTCACGAATTCTTCACCTCAATGGCATCCGGAATATTCCAATGGCCGAGCGCTGTTGTCTTTAGGAGCTGGTGTTGATTTCCTGCTAAACAAGAGTGCTAATTGATTATTCTTATATCAGATACGTGATTTGGAATTGCAAACAAATTTCGGAGTGGAATTGATAACTTAGACTGGAATAATTAATTTATCAGAAAGCGATACTCAGGTAATCACTTCATCAACTTCCTCCCGATCTCCGACAACTGTATCAACGCATTTATTTTTTCATTGTTGAAGAACAACCGGAATTCATCACTTCCCTGTGTTCCGGAGTTGACGGTTTGTGTGAGCACAATTTCTTTCAGCTGATCGGCAAGAATGCTTCTCGCTTTCTGCGGATCGGGAAAAATGAAACTGATCATCTCGCTTTTTTCCGAACGTAACCACGGCGAAGGTTTGACCCGCATTTGCATGCCCGACCAATTGTCGGGAATTGCCCGTTCTTTTCCATCGGCGTTCTTCCAGTTGGTCCAGTACAAAATTCCATCAGCAATGAATAATCGGTATTCCATTCCATTCTCGTCGATCGTGTACACGCCATTCACAGAAGGAATACTATTTGCTTTCATCTGTTCATCGATGATCTGTTGTGTCGCTTTTGCATCTTTCAACGGAATACAAACGGTCGTTCCGAACGCCGTGACGGATCTGCTGCTTTGCACTGCCAGCTGGTTGAAATCCTCGTCGTAAGAATAGGAAATGAAATTCTCGTGCGAAGGAAAAGTGTCGTGCAATAGAACCGTGCATCCTGTTCCCATCGTCTTCGCCAGTGCGGAATCGTGTTCGTCATCAAATGGTAACTGGTCGAGCGGAAAAACATCAAACGTATTTTCGATCGCATCTTCCGTGTCGAAGTGGAATGGAAAATTCACAAAACCTGTCGTGCTGTTCTCGTCACTCGACAGCAACGTGTTTTCTTCTGTTGGAATAACCGGAGTTTTGTACGTGATGGTTCTTCTCGCCGCAATTTCTCCTTTATTCAGATCGCAGGCGATCGAAATATATTTCGTGTTGTAAAACATATTCCGGAACATCTTTCCGCCACCGGTGAAAGCCAGCACTTCATCCGTGTTGATCCACAAACCAAGATCGAACGAACATTTTTCATGCGTAATAAAATTCTCATTGTTCAGGAGCGAACTTCCCGGAGTTGTTGTCAGCAATTTCACACAGGCATCCGCGACTTTAAGCGAATCTTCGTCCGAGATGGCGAAAACAGCGAACATCACTTCATCATTCCACCCGAGCACGATCTGTTGCGAACCTTTAATACCGATCATTCTTTTCTGTCCTGAAAGAATAACAGAAGTCTTCA
>DATJEX010000433.1:0-8509 GCA_035496135.1 Bacteroidia bacterium | reverse complement strand
GTTCTGCACGATGCAACAGGCTTCGGCATTGGATTCGGATTTGCAGCCGAACCTTTTGTTACGCGAACGATGCAAGTGCGGCAATAGCCACCGCTTGTTTTCAGTTTCGAATAATAACACATGGCTGGTGGAGCCACGTGAGGCCCGAGCATTCGTGCTGCCTGCAGGATCGTTGTTCCTTTTGGAACTTCGATCTCATGTCCGTCTATGGTAACTTTTGGCATGTTCTACTCTGCGTTAGTTGAAGTGTATTGTCTGGTCATGCGCTCCGGAAAATTCATCCCGAGCGATAAAATATTTCCGTGTGTCGCGAAATGCACGCTGGCTGTTCCCTGCGCGAGTCGCAGATTGTAATAAGCGGCGTAAACAGCTTTCTGTCCGAATTCGAGATAAACGCGGTTGAAGAGCAACATCCGCAACGCGCCTTCGACCCCCGCATTCCATCCGCCGATCGCCTGGAAGTGCGGCTTGTTTTCCACACCGAAGATCGTGTTCTGCACATGCGGCGTGTTCCATCCCGCTCCGCCTTTGAAGAGATAGAACAACCGGAAATTCCTGTGTTTGCTTTCGAACAGCGTGAATTTTTTCACGAGGTTGAATTCGAAAAAATTCGCACCGTTGTTCAATTTGAAAACGAAAGGCTGCGGACCCATGCTGAATTCGGGATACAAATGCGCGGTGGAATCGAAGGCCACACCGTTTGTAGTTCCCACCATTTCCACATGCTGATCAACATCCACTACGAACTTGGCGTGGTCGTATGTGAATTCGGCTCCTAGTGTTTGATCGCTATTGAAAAAATAACCGACCCTCACACAGAATTGCGGAACAGTGATCGGCATCACAAAAATTTTATTGATGAATGGAGTGTCGTGCACATACACATCCTTGAGTGTGTAAACTGAATGATTAGAACGGGCATTTGCGTCATCGTTGTTGATGTCGAAATGAAGATCTGTTTTCGGATACCACCATTTGCTGTATCCCCAGGAGAAATACCAGTTGCCTTTTTTGTGCCAGTTCCAGTAATCCGATTTGCGCGCCGATTGGCCAACGCCAGTGTTTCCCGACTGCGCGCGAAGACCGACTGCAGCGAAGGTGGAAAGAAACAGTATATGGAACTGACGAAATTTCATTTATACGGCAGCTTGTTGGTTTCGGAGTGAATAATAATGTTTCACATCTTTTATAGAAGATGGATTCTTGATGTACTCTTCAAACTCCTTGCGGAAATGACGGATCGCGCTTGCCACCGGCCATGCAGCCGCATCGCCCAGCGGACAAATCGTTTTTCCGTCGATCTTGCTTTGAATATCAAACAACAGATCAACGTCCGTTTGTTTTCCGTGTCCGTCGAGAATGCGGTGAAGGATCCTTTCCATCCATCCTGTTCCTTCACGGCAAGGAGAACATTGGCCGCAGCTTTCGTGATGATAGAAGCGTGTGAAATTCCAGAGATTCTTTACGACAGAAGTTGTTTCATCCATCACGATGAATCCGCCCGAACCAAGCATGGTGCCTGTTGCGAATCCGCCATCGGCGAGTGATTCATAACTCATCAATCGCGCTTCGCCTTTCGCTGTTTTCAAGAACAAGTCAGCGGGAAGGATCGGAACAGAAGATCCTCCAGCCACAACGGCCTTCAGCTTTTTTCCGTTGCGGATTCCGCCGCAGTAATTTTCCGAATAAAGAAATTCTTCCACGGGAAGTCCGAGGTCAATTTCATAAACGCCCGGTTTATTGATATGTCCGCAGGCGGAAATGAGTTTTGTTCCGGTAGATTTTCCAACACCGATCTTCGCGTATTCTTCTCCGCCCATGTTCACGATGGGAACGGTCGCCGCAATTGTTTCCACGTTGTTGACAACAGTTGGACGCGCCCATACGCCCTGTACAGCAGGGAACGGAGGTTTGATGCGCGGATTACCACGTTTCCCTTCGAGCGATTCGATGAGCGCGGTTTCTTCTCCGCAGATGTACGCGCCACCGCCCGGGTGAACATAGAGATCGAGATCGTATCCTGTGCCGAGAATATTTTTTCCGAGCAATCCTGCTGCATACGCTTCAGCGATCGCTTTTTCGAGAATGTGATAAACGTAAAGAAGTTCGCCGCGGATGTAGATGTAGGAAACATTCGCACCGAGCGCAAAACTTGAAATGATCATTCCCTCAATGAGAATATGCGGCTTCTTCTCCATCAGGAAGCGGTCCTTGAATGTTCCCGGTTCCGATTCATCCGCATTACAAACAAGGTGACGCGGAACGCCTTCCGGTTTCGCGATGAAACTCCATTTCATTCCCGTTGGAAATCCTGCACCGCCGCGGCCACGCAATCCGGACTTCTTCACTTCTTCCACCAGCTCCTCCGGTTTTTTCTTCAGCGCCTTTTCCAGTGCGGAATATCCGCCGTGCGCACGGTAAACTTCCAGGGTTTCTATTCCCGGAACATTTATGTTTTCAAGCAGAAGTTGTTTTCCCATACTTATTATTCTTTCCATTCCCAAGTGCTCTCGACTACGCTCGAGCAGGCAAAAGGATTAATGTTGTGACTTGATATGTTGTTTATCCCAGTGTGTTTTGCGTTCACCTTTTGAGCGGTAATCATTGAGCATCGCGTCGACCGATTCGCAGGTCATGTTCTCGTGATATTTTTCGCCCACCTGGATGACAGGAGCTGTTCCGCACGCGGCGAGGCATTCCACTGTTTTCAAAGTGAACATTCCGTCCGGAGTTGTTTCACCGTCCTTGATGTTGAGTTTTTTCTCAATGTGGCGAACGATGTCTTCCGCACCAAGCAACCAGCACGGGCCCGTGCGGCAAACTTCGATCAGGCATTTGCCAACCGGTTTCAGGTTGAACATCGAGTAGAACGAAGCAACTTCATACACTTCGATCGGAAGGATCTTCATGAGCGAAGCAACGTAATCCATTACGGGAACGTCGAGCCATCCGTCAAATTCCATCTGAGCGAGATGCAGCAAGGGGATCACCGCCGATTTCTGTTTTCCTTCGGGATAACGCTTGAGGATGGAGTTCACCACCGCCATCGTATCGTCTGAGAATTTTATTTCTTTAGCCATAGTTAGTCGCGGATTAGCGCGAATTCGCACGGATTATTTTTAAGCGTCAAGTTCTCCTGCAATTACATTCATGGAACTCATGGTCAGAATTGCATCCGACAACATTCCGCCTTTGATCATTTCGGGATAAGCCTGGTAATAGATGAAGCACGGGCGACGGAAATGCAAACGGTAAGGACATCTTCCTCCATCGCTGATCAGATAGAACCCGAGTTCCCCGTTTCCGCCTTCCACCGAATGATAAACTTCACCAACAGGAATATTGTCTTCGCCCATCACGATCTTGAAATGATAGATGAGCGCTTCCATTTTGTTGTATACATCCTCCTTCGGAGGCAGATAGAATTCCGGAACTTCTGCGTGATAGGTCGGATCGTTGCGGTCGATCTTCGCGAGCGCCTGTTTGATGATGCTCAGTGATTCCCACATTTCCTGTTCACGCACCATGAAGCGATCGTACGTATCTCCATTCTGTCCGACAGGAATTACAAAATCAAAATCTTCATAGGAAGAATATGGATTCATCACGCGCACATCATAATCCACTCCTGCAGCGCGCAGGTTCGGGCCCGTGAATCCATACTCGAGTGCGCGATCTCCTTTGATCGGGCCGGCGCCAATGGTGCGGTCCATGAAAATACGGTTGCGCACGAGAAGATTTTCAAATTCTTTCAGCGCCTCGGGAAAATCGCGCATGAAGTTGTCGATCTTGGTCCACACTTCCGGCGACCAGTTGCGTTCGAATCCGCCAACGCGCCCGATGTTTGTTGTCAGTCGTGCACCGCAGATGTTCTCAAAAATTTCGTAGATGAATTCTCTCCACTGGAAAATGTAGAGGAAGCCGGTCATCGCGCCGGTGTCAACACCGATCACCGAATTGCAGATGATGTGATCGGCGATGCGCGAAAGTTCCATGATCACCACGCGCATGTACTCGACGCGCTTCGGCAATTTCACGCCGATGAGTTTTTCCACGGTCATGTGCCAGCCCATGTTGTTGATCGGCGATGAACAGTAGTTCATTCGATCGGTGAGCGTGGTGAGCATGTAATAGGGTTTGCGCTCCGAAATTTTCTCGAATGCGCGGTGAATGTAACCGATAGTGGATTCCGCGTCAACGATCTTTTCGCCGTCCATCTTCAGGACATTCTGGAAAATTCCGTGAGTAGCAGGATGCGTAGGGCCGAGGTTGAGCGTGGTATACTCTTTCTCTTCGGGATGCGCGGGATTTTCGACTATTTCACTCATTGATCAGATTTTTTTTCACGGATTGTTATCTGCCGAACATGGTATCATCTTTATCATCACGCGTCGGATCTTCCAATGGGAATTCCTTTCTCATCGGGAAGAAGGTGATGTCGTCCATGTTGAGAATCCGTTTGAGATTCGGATGTCCTTTGAAAATGATACCGAAGAAATCGTATTCCTGTCTTTCCATCCAGTTGGCCGTTGCCCAGAGTGAAGTGACGGATGAAATTTCCAGGTCATTTCCCGGAATGAACGCTTTCAGGCGGATGCGGAAATTCTTCGGCATGTTGTGCAGCTGATACATCACACCGAATTCTTTTCCCTTGTTATCGGGATAATGCAATCCGCACAGGGTGGTGAGAAAATGAAAATTCAGTTCCGGATCTTCTTTCAGGAATTTGAGAATGTTTTGAATATTTTCCCTCTTGACCACGAACACCGGGAAATCGTAATCGATCTCCGAAGAGATCACATCATCCGCAAATTTCTCTTTCAGTTTTGCAAGAACCGTGTCGTGAAGCGTTTTGATATTTTCTGCAGTGGCAACCGCCATTTGAGTTATAAGTTATAAGTTATGAGCGAGGAGTTGATTGGTTATTCAATGCCGTATTTAGCGAGCAATGCTTTGTATTCGGGGGAATCTCTTCTGCGCAATGATTCGCTTTCCACTAATTTCTGGATCTGCAGAATTCCATCGAGTACCTGTTCTGGCCGTGGAGGACATCCCGGAATGTAAACGTCAACAGGAATGATCCTGTCAATTCCCTGCAGCACGCTGTAGGTGTCAAAAATTCCGCCGCTCGATGCACACGCGCCCATCGCGAGCACCCAGCGCGGCTCTGCCATTTGTGTATACACCTGTTTCAACACCGGACCCATTTTTTTTGCGATCGTTCCCATCACCATCAGCAGATCGGCCTGGCGCGGAGAAAAACTCAAACGTTCAGCTCCGAATCGCCCGAGATCATAAGTGGACGCCATCGTCGCCATGAACTCGATCCCGCAACAGGAAGTGGCGAATGGCAATGGCCAGATGGAATTCTTGCGCGCCATTCCCACGACTTTCTCGAGGGAAGTAGCGAAGAACCCGGGTCCTTCCACTCCCGCAGGAGAATGGGACATCTGGAGTTTTGTTCTTGGTGTTATGATATCAGACATTTTATTTTTTTTAATTCTAATTTCATTTGAATGTCAGTCTGAGTGCTAGTCGAAGACGACATTCAAGATCAGTCTTCCCATTTCAATGCGCCTTTCTTGAGGATGTAATAAAATCCAACGAGGAAGACGAGCATGAACGAAACCATTTCAACGAAACCGATCGGTCCGAGTCCGTGCAAAGGTCCTTTGCCATCCGGATCGCGGAAATTCACCGCCCACGGATACATGAAGATCACTTCCACATCGAACAGCACGAAAAGAATAGCGACGAGAAAATATTTCACAGAATACGGAACACGTGCGTTTCCCTGCACTTCGATACCGCACTCGAATGTCTCGAGCTTCTTTTCTGTTTTGCGTTTTGGTCCCAGCGCGTGGGTTGCGACGAGTGTCGTTGCCACGAATCCTGCAGCGACGAGGATCGTGAAAATGATCGGCACGTAATCGGTTGCATTTCCTTGCATAATCAGTTCCGTTTTTTTGAAGGCCGCGAGCTCAACTTCTCAATGAAAAAGAGCCTTAAGCAAGCGGGTAAAAATAGGGAAATATCTGAATGGAAAAGCCGCTGATGACGGGAATTCGCCCAGTGTACGAAAACAGTAGGCAGCAGGCAGAAAGCAGTAGGCAGAAATTGGTTTTGCGGGACAAATCGAACAATTAAATTACCGCATACTGCTTAGTTCCTTCCGCTTACTCACTCTCCGGCCAGCAGACTCTGCCATCGGGAAAGAGATATCCCACGGAAGAATCTTTTTCGAAGCGGATCATTTTCAATTGGGAATCATAGGAGATCCCATCGTAATTGACCGGCAGAATCGCTTTACCGTCAATGGAATAAAGGCCGTTGGTATTGAGCATCTGGAAACGGGCGAGTCCGTCTGCGAACGGCGCAATGAGTGAGAATTTGGGTTTGGCGACATAATAGCCGGTGTAACTGATGAGCCCCCACAAATTGCCGGAAGGCCGCACGCGTGCAAGACCGCTGTCAAATGCCAGGGCTTCCTTGTAAGTGAAACGATTCACATGAACGCCGTGGCGGGTCAGGTAATATTCATCCTTGATCTGCCGGTAATTATCGAGTTCACCAAGGACGTATTTTCCCTCGCTATAACCGAGGAGCACACTTGTTCCTTTGCCGAGCGAGTAGACGATGTTTCCGGTTGTGTCGAGAAATTGAGCGTATCCGTTTTCGAGGTAGGTGTAAGCACTGTGATCGTAGAATTTTCCGGCGATCTCATATTGCGGCTCGATCACGAATTTTCCCATGAGATCAATGTATCCCCATTTGCTGTCATAGGCAGCTGCAGCAAAATTCTCTGAATAGCCATGCACATTATCGAAAATGGTCGCGGTGATCACGCGCCCGGTCGTGTCCATGATCCCGAATTTTGTGGCCGAACGATAGGAAATTCTTCCCTGCCCGAGATAGATGTATTGTTCGAAACGCGGAGCAAGAAGTACTTTTCCATCACTCTTGCAAATGCCATACACAAAATCATTGCGGAGCAGAAAAAATCCACGCAGGTTCGAATCGAGCTGCACAATTTTTGCCCACGATGGCTGAATGATATAGTTTCCGTCTTTTCCCACGAGCCCGAAACCATCTTTTGTTTTCACGGGTGCCGACTTTCCCGAAAAATTTCCAGCCTGCAGGAATTTCGGCTGAATGATCATCAGGCCTTTATCGTTGATGTATCCCCATTTGTGTTCGTACACCACACGCGCCATTCCTTCGTGAAAATCCCCGGCCCGTTCATACTTCAGCGGAACGATCTGCGTGCCGCTGGTGTCAATGAATCCCCATTTTCCGCCGAGCTTCACCGCCGCTTTTCCTTCGGAGAACGAAAGAATATCGGCATACGTTTCGGGCAATACTGTTTCTCCTTTGGTGTTCATCACGCCCCACTTTCCTGTGCGGGAGAATGCGATGAATCCACTGCCGAGCGATTTGCTTTTTTTCAGATCGGCGTTGATGACAATGTTTCCTTTCGCGTCGAGATATCCGTAACGCACGCCATTCGTTTGTGCGATCACCATCGTCGAACTGTCGGTTTGCAGATAGGATAATCCATCGAACGTACACGGCAGGATCATTCCACCGCTCATATCCACCAATCCCCATTTCTTGTTTGATTTTACAATTCCTGTTTTCGCGATAGGTTTGTGCGCGCCATCATATGTCGCCGCAACAGTGATCGTTCCGGTCGAATCCATGTAGCCCCATTTCCCTCCGGCGATGCTCAGCGTTTTGTCCATGTATTGTTCCGAAGTGGAAGCAATGCCGAATGATTTTTTCGGATCGAGATTCTGCTGCACGGCGAAGAGGGAAAGTTTGCATACTGTTTCGCCACCCGATTCGACGCTGTATTTTCCATCTATGCAGAAGCGCGCGTAACCATCCGACAATTCTTCGATCCATGTGCACTTGATGGCGCGTTCACTTCCGTCTGTACTCACGAGCGCCATTGATCCGTCCTGGAGAACAGCGCGCACATAACCCGAAAAACTTTCTCCTTGTGATGGAAGAACGTTCGCATAATTCGGTTGCAGCACGATCTGTCCTGTTTTATTATTCACCACGCCTACACGTTCGCGTGCTACAGTGACCATGTCATCGACATGAATTCCATAGACCGATTCCTGGATAGCGACAAGTTCCATTCCTCCGCCAATGGAATTCACGTAATAGAATTGCGGAGTGATCACATTGACACCGGTGAAAATATTCCGCATTCCCCAGAGTGAACTCACCGGATCGCTGTACCACTGGAGCGAATCCATCGGGAGTAATGTACTTCCAACCGGCATTCTTACCGTGTCGAGAATCGTAATAGGCGCTTCACTACCACCGACCTTGATCACACGGAATTCGTCGTAATCACTTTTATCAATGATCCGCCCGTATTCGTCGGTCTGCAGAAAAGTTGCGGAACTGTCTGGCTTGATGATCTTGATAATATTGCCGCGGATGAGAATGGTCTGCTTCGCGGCAGGAACGATCACTTCTCCGAAGATGTTGATCA
>DATJEX010000432.1:0-2661 GCA_035496135.1 Bacteroidia bacterium | reverse complement strand
ACCGAAACGTTACAAGAATTCTTCCGGCCAGCATCTCGAACATTCTCCATTCTGCGAACGCGATTTCAAACTGCCGATGGAACTGGAGACGTATGATCAGAAAGGTGATTTCCTCATCAAAGTGAAAAAGGAAAACATGCTGCACGATATCGTGTATGCTACACATCCATTCGATGTCGTTGGTTGGGACGGATACAATTTCCCGTGGGCGTTTTCCATTCACAATTTCGAACCGATCACGGGCCGCGTGCATCAGCCACCTCCCGTTCACCAGACCTTTGAGACAAGCGCGTTCGTTGTTTGTTCATTCGTTCCGCGGCTTTATGATTATCACCCGAAAGCAGTTCCTGCTCCGTACAATCACAGCAATATCGATTCCGATGAAGTGCTGTATTACGTGGATGGCGATTTCATGTCGCGTAACAATATCAAACAGGGACACATTACACTTCACCCGAAAGGAATTCCGCACGGTCCTGCGCCCGGCGCGATGGAACGCAGCATCGGTCAGAAGGAAACAGCTGAGCTTGCGGTGATGGTCGACACGTTCCGTCCTTTACAGGTGACCGAAGCGGCAATGAATATTGACGACGGAAAATATTACAAGAGTTGGGTGGAATGAATCCAGTTGTCAGTTGTCAGTATGCGGTAAGCAGTATGTAGTGTCAGTTGGCGGTAGGCGGTATTTGAGTGAGTAAGAGGAAAGTCGTTTTGGATTTCAGAAGAGATTTTTCCGTCGCAGATTTGTATGAAACAATTTGTGCATGAAAAAATTTCTACTCATCGCATTACTTTCTAATTTCATTTTTCCGCTCTGCATTTTTGCACAACAGCAGATCAATGTCTTTTGCTTCGCCTCTGATCTTCCGAACAGCACACTCGCTTTTGAAGACACCGGATATTATGATAGGGTCCTGATCGATACTGTAGCGTACCCGGGAAATATCTGGCAGATCGGAATTCCGGATAAAACGATACTCAATTCTTCCAATTCAACGCCATTCTCGATCATTACCGATACCGTTAATCCATATCCTGCCAACAATTACTCTGTTTTTCAACTGAAGATAATTGACACAGCGGGTACATGGTGGGACATCCAGGTTCAGCTTTATTACCGGATGGATTCAGATTCCCTTCACGACGGCGGAATGATCCTTACTTCACAGGACAATGGACTAACGTGGAAGAACATTCAGAATGATTCAACTGTTTCTGTCTCGCCTTTCCCGGCACTTTCACCGGATACCATTTCTGCTCTTGGTCAACCGGGAATAAGCGGAAGAGTTCCTGGTCTTTCCTCTGCGTACTGGGGAAATCTTGAGTTCGGAATGATGGATGAGAATGTCAATTACCAGGATGCAGATACCGTTCTGATAAGATTTGTATTTGCAAGTGATTCCATCACCGATTCACGCGATGGCTGGCAAATCGACGACATCTATGTTTATTCGATGTGCGAAGCTGTTCCCGGATATGATGCGTCGTCGCTGATCGATATTTTTCCGAATCCATCTGCTGGTGATCTTACATTCGTGAATAAGGGGAAAACACCGATCGAGCGTGTTTCCATTCATGATATGAGTGGACGCGAGGTTTTTTCCGGGCAGATCACTTCCGCGAATATTGACCTTGGATTTCTGCCGAATGGCATTTACGAAGCCATTTTCGAAGGGAAGGAAAACCGGATCGTCAAAAGAATTACTATCCTGCATTAAAAACTGTGCATGAAAAAACTTTTATTCTTTTCCATTCTCTTTGTTACGATCAGAACTTCCGCGCAGGTCCCCATTGTGGTGTACTGCCTCGGCCTGGAAGGAGTTAATTTTGATGATTCATCAGCCAATTGCGCATTTATCGATACGGTAAATTATCCGGGTAATGTTTGGCAGATCGGCCACAGCACAAAACAATTTTTCAATAATCCCTATTCTCCACCGCATAGTATCATGACGGATACGTTGAATCATTATCCTGCAAATAATTTTTCCGTTTTTCAGCTTACACTTGTGAAGCCACCCTATTTGACCGACAGGACCGTACAGGTAACCGGCTGGAATATTATCAATTCAGATTCTGCGCATGATGGAGGAATGATCCAGACCTCTCACGACCAGGGCCAAACCTGGACGAACCTGATCGATGATACAAGCGCATATTTTTTCGGACCCAATACGGGATATTCCATCAATGATACGGTTGCAGCGCTTTCAGGCCCTGGTTTCAGTGGGGAAAGCCCGAACCCGTATGATCAGTTTGGTTTTTTCGCTGCCTTTCCTGTTGGGGCGCAACCGGCTGACGATGACACGCTGATGCTTCGATTTGTTTTCGCCAGCGATTCCATACCGGACACACTTTCCGGTTGGCTGATCGATGATATTTACATCGGGCTCATCTGCATGAATGTACCACAACTAACAGCCTTTGATCAGCTAAATATCTTCCCCAATCCTTCCGCGGGAATTTTCTCGATCGAAAACAAAAGCCGGGAACCGATCGGACATATTACTGTTCACGATGTGAATGGACGCGTGGTGTATTCCGGCACTTTAACCGGCGATGCATTCGCTCTGTCTTTTCTGCCCGATGGGTATTACGAAGCAATTTTCGAAGGGAAGGACAACCGGATCGTGAAGCGCCTCACCATTTCTCATTGAGGAA
>DATJEX010000431.1:0-2950 GCA_035496135.1 Bacteroidia bacterium | reverse complement strand
TGGCAAACGGCATTTTTCGGTGAGCTCGAACACTTCACTTGGTGCGCATGGCGGATTCATGTTCCGCGACGGAAAGAATTCGCTCGCTTACACGCAACTCGATCTCGAATTCCAGCAGAACAAGGCTTGCTATTCTTTTATCGCACCATTCATCTGGACAACCGTTCATGATTCCTTCGCCGGATGGGTGATGACGGATAAATATCTCAAAGCCGGATTGGCCGTCGAACAGAATTTTTTCAAAGGGAATTCTTCCTTCATGGGCGGCGATTCTTATTTTTTCATCCGTGAAGGATTGGGCTACACTTTTTTCCACCGGAATTTCGATCAGCTGATCAAACAGGATCATTACGAGGACTGGACCTCGCACGGAAAAGGAATGACAGCAACCACCATCATGGCGCACACGACAAGCGTGATGCTCACGTCTGAGATCGGCTTGAAAGCTTTCAATTATGATCACACGCGTTCACTTGATTATGGTGTCGCTTTTTACGCGCCCTTCTCGAGAACATACACGGATCAATATGAATTCTTCCAGCAGAATGTTTCCACCGGAAAGAGTAACGTCACTTACAACGGATCCACGATCATGCTGAATCTACGTTACAATTTCGGAGTGCCGATCAAAGAACATGTGCATCCAATTGATTCCACGAAGAACAAACAGCCTGATCTGCTGGCGAACCAGGTGAATCAACGCACGATGGAAGTGCAGAGTACGGTGACAACTTCGCGCAAAAAAATAAAAGTGAAAGTGTGGGACCGTGATGAAATTGACGGCGACAGCATCACACTCACGTTGAACGGCGAGATCGTGAAAGAACATATTTCCCTGCGCCGTCACAAGAAAACATACACGCTCAAACTGGATTCAGGTGATAATTATCTCGTGATGTATGCCGAAAATCTCGGAACGGTTCCGCCGAACACAGCAGCGGTGATCATCAAAGAAGGATTCAAGAAACGCAGGTTAGCGTTGCAGTCCGATATCGGGAAGAGTGGGGCAGTGAAGATCGTGAATACGAATTAGTGAAAGTGAGAGTGAGAGTGAGAGTGAAAGTGAGAGTGAAAGGGTGAGTCTTTCAAACTGGTTTCCCGTTCACCTTCACTTTTACTTTCACCCGATCAGTGACAGTAGATGGTATCATAACTCGGATTGTATCCGCAGAAAATCCCGAGTCCGCCGTGAACATTCGTTTCAATTTCTCCCGGGGCGGCGAATGGATTTCCATTGTTTCCCACCTGTTCTTCGAACGTTCTGAAAAAATTCACTTCCGCTTGCCCGATCGTACAGAACTGAACAGCGATCACATCACCGACTTTGAAAAATCCGGCCTGGCCATTTGTATCTTCCGGCGCGGTTGAACCCGGATCACTCGGGCGATTGTAAGCGAAATCGAAACTCTGCCCTTCAATGAAACGATCGTCGAACGCCGAACCAAATGGCGGACGGAAACGATCATCGACTCCAACGCGTTTGCTGAACCAGCGGTAGCCGTTTCCGATTCCAACAGGATCGGTCAGGTGCGCCCATGCGAATCCCAATGTGTCCTGGTTCGGTTCGATCCTGAACCAAACACTGTCGAGCGGAACGGCAGGATAAATTTTTGTCGTAGCTGTTGCTGTTTGTCCATCGGCGATCACGGTGAGCACATACGTGTGTCCCGCCTGGCCAATGATATTCGCACCTTTCCACACAATAGGAATGGCTCGAAGCGGATCGTAGGAAAGATGAAGCGTGTCCACCAGATTTCCGTCCGTTACATAAGCCGTTGCACTCTGAATGAGATAATTCGCCAGTGAAGCGGAATCGATCGGATCGAAATAGCCGGTGCTCCACGTGAGATTTATTTCAGCGACATCGCCGGCGTAAATTCCTCCGTCAACGACGATCTTCTTCGGCACTTCAGGCAGCGTGATGGAAATTTCTTTCGTGCACGAGAAGAGGAATAAAGTGAGCGTGAATGGAATGAGATATTTTTTCATGACAATTCTTTTTTCAATTCGATTTTCCGCAATTCGTAATTTGCATATTCGTGCGATTAGCAATTCGTTCCCATTTTAGAAGTTGAAATTCCATGTTACCGACGGCAGTATCGGGAACAACGAAACCTGTTTTGCTGTCACTTTCAGATTTCCCGATTCAATACTTCCTTCGTTATCGAAGAAAATGAAATACGGATTGTGGCGATTGTAAACGTTGTACACCGAAAAATTCCAGTTGTTCTGGTACGGGAATTTGTTGAACAGTTTTTTCTTTTTGCACGTGTACGTCACCGAAATATCGAGGCGGTGATACGGCATCATGCGGTAACCGTTGTGATCGCCCCACGCTGTGGTGAGTTGCCCTTCGATGATGTAACGCTGGACCGGGATCGTGATCGCGTTGCCTGTTCCGTAAACGAACACGGTCCCGAATGACCAATGATCATTCAGATTGTACATGAGCACGAGCGAGATGTCGTGCCTGCGGTCGTAACGCGCGTAAAAAGTTTTTCCACTGTCAATGTCCGGGAAATTTCTGGTGGTCCATGAAAGTGTGTATCCCAGCCATCCGTTGAGTTTGCCCGCACGTTTCTTCAGGAAAAATTCCGCGCCGTAAGATTGTCCAGAACCAAAAACGAAATTATTATCCGTGTTGTTGTTCACGTTGTCTTCGGGCAAAGCACTCGGGGCAAATTCCACCTGGTTGTCCATGTGTTTGTAATAAACTTCCACCGAAGATTCATACATGTCATTCCTGAAATTCTTGAAATAACCCGCCGCCACCTGCCAACCGATCTGCGGTTTCACTTTGTCGGAACACGGAACCCAGATATCCGTCGGAAGAGAAATAGGAGAGAGTGTCGCGAGATGCACATACTGGAGATTGCGCATGAAACTCGCTTTGATGGATGAAGATTCGGTAAGCATGAGACGCATGGAGATCCGTGGTTCGAGTCCGCCG
>DATJEX010000430.1:0-13246 GCA_035496135.1 Bacteroidia bacterium | reverse complement strand
TCGTGTTGAGTCTGGTAAAAGTGTTTCAAAAGCCACTGTGGCATTGCCTATACCAACAGTTGAACTCTAATGTAGGTCAGAAAGTTTCAAAATCAAAATCTATTCGTTCAATGGGGGAATGAGCTCGACAAACCGTCAAATTGAACGGGTATGAACAGGGAATGCAAACGAAACTACGAACCACAGACAAGCCGAAATGGTATGAATCCCGAAGTGTTAACCCTTTAGCGGTTCGTAGTTTCGTAAGCGATCGCCGTTCGCATCCAATAAAAAAGGCCTGCCGTGTGGCAAGCCTTCTGGTGTTGGAATGTGGAATTTATTGGATCACCATCTTTTCCGTCGCGACACGAGTATCGCCCTTCTTCAATTCGATGATGTAAACACCTTTCGCCATTTCCTGGTCGAGGTAAATGATCGATTCATGCAACGCAGCCTCGGTGTAAACGAGTTTTCCATTCGCGTCATAAATGCTGAGTGAAAGATTGTTCAATCCGTATTGCGCGAAATTGTTCAGGTGTAACGAGATGTTGCCCGATACAGCTGGATTGGGATAAACGCCGATCGTCACCGGGTTGGAAGCTATTCCGTGAATGTTTGTAGCGTTCTGTCCTTCGGTAAGTGAATAGGTATTGTCAGCCGGCGTAGCGCCAAGGTGGTCAACAATTCCGGATGGCCAGGTGATCGTTGCACTGTCGATCTGCGTATTCGCACCAAGACCGAAATGCAGGGTCAATGAATTCTGGATACCGTAACCTTCGCCCGAGCGAACTTCACGGATCTGCACGCCCCATGGCCCGTAAATTTTCACACTTGCGCCCACACCGTTGCGGTTACTGTAACCATTCGTAGCGCCACCGATGAGATTGAATTTGATCCAGTGATTTCCATTGTTGGTGGTATTCATCCACACTTTATCATCACGTCCGCTATTCGCGCTCTGGTAAATGTCACAATAGCTTGCGTACACATCGAGGAAACCATCACCATTCAGATCGCCGACAGCATGCGCGGTGATCTGGTGCGCGGCATATGGAAACGGATTTGACAACGCGGTGAACGTGTTGTTGTGATTGTTCATGTAGACCAGGTGATTGCTTCCGGAGATCATGAGATCGAGAAAACCGTCATTGTCAAAATCCTGGAACGTTGCATTTTCTCCGAAAATGGTGGTGGTGGAAGCGATACCCGATGGCCCCATATAATTATTGAACACGCCGCTACCGTTATTGATCATGAGTTTCGAATTCACATCGTAATTCAATACGAACGCATCCATATCTCCATCATCATCCACATCACCCCACGCAGTACTCCAGCCCTGCGCACCATCGCGCAAACCGGTCCAGTTGGTGATGTCCTGCGTGTACGTTCCGTTTCCGTTATTGATGAAGATCTGGTCGATGCGGCGCGGATCGGTTGATTGCGTCACACCCTGGCGGCAATGCGTGATCATGCAATCGGTAAGTCCATCGTTATTTACGTCTGTCCAGATGGATGCATAATTCCCGGAATTGGAATCCGGATCCATGAGAACGGGGTACTGTGAAAGCGGCATCAGTGTATTGTCATTATACCATCCACCCAATCCATTTCCAACATAGATGTTCGGTGAAGCATCGTCATTGCAGATGAATCCATCCAGGCAATGATCGTTGTTAACGTCGAAGAAATTGCATCCCTGCACGAAGATCCACGGAGCAGTAGTTGAGGTCGCCCAGTTATTGCTCGAATACGTGGTCGCTGATGTGCGCGTGAGCACGATCGTGTTTCCGAAATCGCCCCAGAACACATCATTGTATCCGTCATTGTTCACATCACCGATGCACATTCCCCACGGATCACCGATGTAATTGGGATAAGATGTTTCGGTGAACATCTGGTTCGGTGCATTCTGGAATTCGATGTACATCGTTGCATTCCCCTGGGCACGGACGATATCATCCTTGAAATCGCCATTCATATCGGCGATACCCACACCGTCTCCACTGTGAAAAGCGGTGGTCGGTGTGATGGTACCCGACTGATCGGAAAATGTTGCGGTCTGTGCGAACGAGCAAACGCTTATCGACAGTAAACCGGAGGAAAGAATCAGGAGTTTTTTCATGGCTGAAATTTATGAAATGTGATCGTGGTGGCGCTGAATTAAATCGCTGTAAATAAAAACGACCTGCCCCGGTTCAGGAAGCAGGTCGTGAAATGTTATTTGTGATTATTGAATGACGAGTTTTTCACTTGCAAGGCGTGTGTCACCTTTGCGGATCTCAACAAAATACATTCCCGAAGTGAGAACGCCATCGCCGAGATAGATGATGGAATTCTGCAGTGATGCTTCGCTGTAAACAAGTTTGCCTGCGTTGTCATAAACATTCAGGGAAAGATTGTTCAGGCCGTACTGCGCGAAATTGTCGAGGTGAATGGAAACTTCGCTTGCAGCAGCCGGATTCGGATAAACACCGATCGAAAGCGCGTTCTGCGGAATGCTGTGTGTAGAAAGTGGTGACTGTCCTTCGCTCACCGTGTAACCCTGGTCGCCAGGCATGGAAAGCATGTGGTCAACAATTCCTGAAGGCCAGATGATCACTGTGCTGTCGATGGAAGTAGCGGAACCAAGTCCGAAATAGAGAGACATTGAATTCTGCAATCCGTAACCTTCGCCCGAGCGAACTTCACGAACCTGTACGCCCCATGGGCCATAAATTCTGCAGATAGCACCGATCCCGTCTTTGTTGCTCATACCTGTTGTAGCTCCACCGATCAGGTTGAATTTCACCCAATGGTTTCCGTTACCAACGCAGGTGTTCATCCAGATATGGTCGTTACGTGAACTGGATGGTGTGTTGTAAAGACTTGCATAAGATCCATACACATCAAGGAATCCATCACCGTTAAGATCGCCAACACCTTGTCCGCGCATGTAACGCTGTGTGCTCGATGTAGTGTAAACGAAAGGTTCTGTCACCTGTGTGAAGGTGTTGTTTCCGTTGTTGCGGTAGATGTAATGCTTGTCGCCTGAGATCAGGAGATCAAGATAACCGTCGTTATCGAAATCGTGCCAGCTTGCATTCTCACCGAAGTAAGTTGTGGTAGTAGCAATTCCTGAAGTAGCCATGATGTCGGTGAAAACACCAGCACCATCGTTCACCATGAGTTTTGAATTCACGTCGTAGTTGAGTACGAACGCGTCCATATCTCCGTCATTGTCAAAATCACCCCATGCTGTGCTCCATCCCTGCGCTCCGTCACGAAGATTGGTCCAGTTGGTTACGTCCTGTGTGTAGGTTCCGTTTCCGTTGTTGATGAAGATCTGGTCGATACGGCGTGGATCTGTACTGCTTGTAACAGACTGACGGCAGTGTGTGATCATCATGTCGATGAGGTTGTCACCGTTAACGTCTGTCCAGATAGAAGCGTAGTTACCGCTGTTATCAGAAGCAGGAACCTGTGCCATTGGAATGAGTGACTGATCGAATACCCATCCGCCTGATGTTCCGTCGCCTTTGTAGATCTTCGGCATTCCGGTATCGTGGCAGATCAGGATGTCAAGGAATCTGTCGTTATCGATCTGCGCGAAGTTGCAACCCTGCGTGAAAACGCTTCCGCCACCATAAGTGGTGGTGAGGTTCTGCACGGTGAATGATGTAGAAGCATTTGAAGTAAGCAGGTAGCCATTCGAGCTGCTGCCCTGGAAAACGTCGTTGAAGCCGTCATCGTTGTAGTCACCGATCGCGAGTCCCCACGGAGCTCCGAAAGCGCCGGAAGTATTTGCGTACGAATAGTTCGTGAAAGGCCCGTTTGGCGCATTCTGGAACTCGATGCACATTTTTGTATTCGCGCTATCGCGAACGATGTCATCTTTGAAATCACCGTTCATATCGCAAACCGCAACGGCATTTCCACTGTGAAAAGTCGTGGAAGGGAGAAGAGCGGTCTGATCAGAAAACGGGGTGATGGTTTGCGCGATCATCGAAGCCGGGAGCAGGGAAAGCGCGATGAGGAATTTGGGTAGATTCTGTTTCATCTATTGTTTGTTTGGTGTAATGCGTGTAGAGTGACTTTTTCGAACAGCTATATTAAACAATAATCTCTGGAAATTCAAGCAGATATAGGATTTGCCCGGCTAAAAGTTAGTCCTTACATTAGGTGTCCTAAAAAATCCGGGCGTGATAATAAGCTACTTTTTGAGGTTTAAGGCCGTTTTGACGGTTTTCATTGTCCTTTTGATCGTTTTTGCCGGTGGCGCATTCAGTGGCGATGCGGCGCAGGCCCGATTTCATTCACCGGAAGAAACCGCCCGACTCCAGTTCCTTCTTCAAACGCAGCCGTTCGATACCAATACTTATTTCGCTACCGGTGGACGCTGCGGCGGATGTCATGGCCATGACCCGACGCACACATCGCTTTATACACACGACAGTACCGACGTGAATATCATGGACGACTGGCAGGGAACGATGATGGCGAATTCATCAAAGGATCCTTTGTGGAGAGCGAAAGTCAGTCATGAGATCCTCGTGAATCCGGGACTGGCGACAGAGATACAGGACAAATGCACAAGATGCCACGCGCCAACCGGCCGCTTCGAAGCAATGTACCTCGGCACGCCGCATTACGACATGTCGATGCTCGCAACAGATACATTCGGATTGGATGGCGTGAATTGCACCGCATGTCATGAATTGAAGGACACATTAATGGGAAGAAATTTCAGCGGCGATCTTTATTACGAGATGAAACATGTGTACGGCCCGTATGATACCATCGTGGATGCGGTGATGGAATACTTTGTCGGATTCACACCAAGCGGAAGCGCGCACGTGAAGAAAGCGGAATTGTGCGGCGGATGTCATTCCCTCATCACGCAAACGACCGACCTGTCGGGAAATCTGACGGGAAACAGTTTTGTGGAACAGGCGACCTATCACGAATGGAAGAATTCAAGTTATAATGCCAATGGAATTCAGTGCCAGCATTGTCATATTCCCGAAATACAGGATTCGATCAAACTCGCGACGAATTATCCGTTCATTGACGGGAGAACTCCGTTCGGACGGCATCATCTGGTTGGTGGGAATGCATTCATGCTGAAACTCATGCAGAACAATATGTCGGCATGCGGCATCACTTGTAACTCTTCGAATTTCGATACGACGATCAATCGCACCACGCGTTACCTGCGCGACAGTACACTTTTCATGAATGTTGTGCAGACCGCGCGGACGGTTGACACGGCTTTCTATGATGTGGATCTCCGCAATAAATGCGGTCATAAATTCCCTTCGGGCTATCCTTCGCGTATCGCATGGATTCAATTTGTAGTGACGGATAATCTGAATGATACCATTTACAAAAGTGGTTTGCTGGATCAGAATGGCGATATCGTCGGGCGCGATCCTGGATTTGAACCACATCACAATGTTTGCTACACGAACAACGATGTGCAGATCTATGAGATGGTGATGGGCGATGTGAATCAGAATCCAACGACGGTGCTCGAACGCGCGGATTCCTCTTTGAAAGACAATCGTATTCCGCCGCTTGGTTTCACCACTTCACATCCTTCTTACGACACGATGCGCATCAATGGTGTGGGCAACGATCCTGATTTCAATTACAGTGGCCCGATGGAAGGAACCGGTGAAGATGTAGTGCACTATCACGTGGCGCTGAATGGATACACCGGACCGCTCAATCTGCACACCACGGTTTATTATTCATCTGTTCCACGCGCATGGCTGAGCGAGTTGTTCTCTTACAATTCTGCCGAGATCGCTGCGTTCCACACGATGTATGATAATGCAGATCATACGCCAATGGTCGTTGCTGATCTGACGATGCTCAACACGATCACACAATCGAACCAGTCTTCGGTTGCAACAACTCTTCCGGAGATCACTGCGTTCCCGAATCCTACAATGGATGGAACGGTGCGCTTCACGAATTGGCAGAATGCAAAACTGAAAACGATCCGTGTGTATGATCTCACCGGAAAAGAAGTGATGAACGCGATCGATGCGAAACAATTCAGTGGAGAGATCGATCTTCCCAATCGCGGTGTTTTCCTCGTGGTGATGGAGACGGAGACGAAGCAACGTATCGTGAAGAAAGTGATCTGGTAAGTGTTCCAAATGCGAATAGCCGCAGATCCAAGAACTAATGACAAACCAGAGTCTTCGCATTCTTCTGTCCCGATAAAAAACATCCTCGATCCGTATATCCGCATGTATTTGTAATCCGTAATGGTCTAAATTTGGCAGGCTTCTTGCCGGAGTTCAGCACCCATGAAAAAAATTTTATTCTTCCTCTCGATTTGCTTTGTGTTACCTCATTTCGTACGCTCGCAGAACATCAGTGCAGGTGACACTGTTCTTTTTTCGGTTACTGGAGACACTGTTCTCACACGCGGGACGGTGGTGAAAACCTCGGGCGGAATGGTCAACACTTTTTTCGCGGTGTACAAAAAATCGCTGAAGGCCGATTCGGTACTCGATCTCGTGCGTATGCGTTTTACGAACGCGACGCCCATGACGCTTTCGCAACTTCCTGCGGATACACTCAAAAAATACCATCTCGTGAACAGGGGAATAAAAGTGGCGTTCGAATCTGTTCCCGGATCAGAGATCAAAACAATGGAAATGTCGAGGGAAGATAAAGGTGTGGACGGGAATAATCCGGACCTGCATACATATTCCGCGACTTATTTTTTCCAGGTGACGTTCGCGAAAAAAACGCTCGTTTCGGATCCGGCTTACACCACGGTTTTCCAGGCGAATGAGAACGGTGAGATCAAACAGGGTGATGTCGCACTCGTTAGCGCCTACAAAATGGCGGGAGCGGAAAAATATTTTGTGTTCGTGGGTGTGAAGCATACGAAGATAGACGCGGACGGAACAATCAATACGGATGTGAAGCTGAAGCGGTTTATTGTTACAGCCGGGTGATGTGCTGATGTGCAGATTTGCTGATGTGCAGATGATAGAATTTGAGGAGATGAGAATTTGAGGAGATGAGAATGTGCAAACATGTTTTTTTATTGCGCTGACCGATTTTCTTAGCCCCGGCAGGCGGGAGCTCCGCCGACCAGATGACGGGACAGGTGGTCTTGTGAAACACTGAAGCTGCCGCTCCAAACCACCTTTTCCCATTCACTTTTACTTTCACTCGGCCGGAGAACTGACTAACTTTACGATCCCGAATATGGAATTCCCAAATCACAACGTCTTACCAATGAAGCGTGCATGAGATTCTTCCCGTGGAAACGAAAATATGACGAAGGCGACGAACAGTTGCTGGCGATGTACCGCTCCTCGGGCGAGAAGGCGATCGTGGGCGAATTGTACACGCGCTATGCACACCTGATATTCGGTGTGTGCCTGAAATATTTCCGCGATAAGGAGCTGGCGCGCGATGCGGTGCTGCAGTTGTTTGAAAAGATGTTCGATGTACTGAAACGGAATGAGCCGGAGAATTTCAAAGCGTGGATCCTTTTTGTGGCGCGTAATCACTGCATAAGCGAACTGCGCAAGAGAAATGTGGAAGACGAGCGGATGGAAAATTTCAAACACGATGAGAAAGCTGTCGTGGAAGGAGAAGTGGATGAAGAAGTGCTGCTGAAAAAAGAAGAACGGCTGCTGCACCTCGAACACGCGGTGAAGGAGCTGGGCGAAGAGCAGCGCAAATGCATAGAACTGTTTTACTTCAGGGAGAAATCCTATGAAGAGATCGTGGAAATAACGGGTTACACCGACAAGCAGGTGAAGAGTTACCTGCAGAACGGAAAGCGAAACCTGAAACTGATATTAGAAAACAAAAAATGAAATCTATCCCCGGTAAAGATTTTCTCTCGGAAGAAGATCTGAAAAAAGTACTGAACGGAACAGCGGATGAGAACATCAGAAAGCTGCTGAACGATTGTGAGCTGTCGAAAGAAGCGGTGGAAGGATATCTCGCCGTTCCCGGAGCGATCGCAACGCTGCCCTCCATCAAAAAAGAAATTTCTTCGAAAACAGGATTGAACGCTTTGTCGCCGATGAAACAGAACCTGCTCGCGCTGGCATTCGCGGCGGTGGTCATTGGAATTCCCGCGTATTTTCTCTGGCCGAAAAGTGAAGATGATGATGTGGCGAATGGATTGAAGCACCCGATCGCGCAACAACTCGACCCGGAGAGATCGTCGGCGAATGTGGCGCCCATTCTCACTCCGCAGTCGGAACATTTCGTGAATCCCGACGCGCATCCTGTTCCGAAATTCTCGCCGGTGAAAGCGAACAACGATACGACCGGCGCCGCTTTGAAAATGCCGATCACCACGGCCGATCCGATCGATGTGGATCCGTCGCAATTGCTGGATGAACCGCCGGTCGTTCCGACGCATCCGGATGTGAGTTACAATTCTTCCATTGGTTTCATTTACGATCTGAAGATCACCGAGTATGAGAAGTACAACAAAATAAAACTGGAAGTAAAGGATGTGGAACTCACCGGGGTTTCGGCTGCATTCGATAATGCTGATGATCAGCACAACGATGCGAATGATGCGCCGACAGTGCGTGAAGTTCCGGCCGAACAATTCCTGAAAGAAGGATTGCTGGCGTTCCGCGAGATGCGTTATGGAAAATGCATTGAGAAAATGGAAGTGCTGCTGCAGAACGACGCGAATGATGTGAACGCGAATTTCTACATCGGCGTTTGTTATGTGAAACTCGAACTCGCTGCCAAAGCGCTTCCGTATCTCGACAAAGTGCTCGCGGCGAAGAACAACGTTTTTCACGAAGAAGCGAAATGGTACGAAGCACTCGCGCTGATCAGCGAAGGAAATACCGAAGAGGCGAAAAAATTACTGACGGATATCATATCTGCCAACGGGTTCTACACCGACAAGGCGAAGGATAAACTGAAGGAGCTGGAGAAATAGTATCAGGTAGCATGATTTTTCACACAATTGTTCATGGTCCTTATACCTGCTACTTGATACCTGCTACATTTGTATCGTGAAAAGTCTTTCAAAGTCCGACAAACTTTTTCTTCGTCTCGCTTCCATCACTTTAATTTTTCTTTATCTCGTCATCATTGCCGGATCTGTCGTGCGCGCGACGGGAAGCGGAATGGGTTGTCCCGACTGGCCGAAGTGTTTCGGGTATTACATTCCTCCTACAGATCCTTCACAGGTGGAATTTCAGCCGAATCATGATTACAGGAAGTCGCAGATGATCATTGTGCATGATACACTGTGGCGAGCAGAATGCGACTTCAATTCCGGGTTTGGTTTTGAAACGGCAAGAGACGACAAGAAAAGCGGTGAACGCATTACGCTCTGGAAAAAATATCCTGTTCACGATTACGCGAAATTTTTCGTGGCGCAAACGTGGACGGAATACATCAACCGGCTAACCGGCGCTACGAACAGTTTTTTCATGCTGTTGCTGTTCATCGTGGCCATCGCGCGATTCAAAAAAGATAAACTTTCTGTTTTGCTTCTCGTTGCGGGAATGTGCGTGCTTGCATTTGTGATCTGGCTGGGAAAAGTGGTAGTGGATACCGATCTCAAACCAATTTCCATCACCGCGCACATGATGAGCGCACTCGTGCTCGTGAGCATCACCATCTACACGATGACGCGCGTGCGGGTGAATGCGGGCGTGCTGCAGAAATTCGTCATTGGGAAAAAAGAAAAAATCCTGCTCATCATCGCCGCGGTCGCCACGCTCGACCAGGTGATCTTCGGAACGCAGGTACGGCAACAGATCGACACGATCAACGCGAACATGAGCGGACTTTCGAGGGAAACGTGGATCGCTCAGCTGAATGGAATTTATCTCTACCACAAGATCATGGCGATCGTCGTTGTGCTTTTGAATTGCACACTCGTTTATTTCCTACTGAAGAAAAAACCAACAGGTGTTTCAAGAATTCTTATGTTCGGAGTTTTATTCGTGCTGCTCGCGGAATACGGAGCGGGTGTGTTCATGCACAACTTCGCGATCCCGGCGTTTATGCAGCCGATACATTTGGTGCTGGCGATGATACTTTTTGGAATTCAGTTCGGATTGATCGTGCGGACGAAAACGGGAATCAGTGTAAATCAGTGAAATCAGCGGCTGATTTTTTCAGGAGAAGGCAACCAGTTTATCGCTGGAAGTTTCTTTTCAACTCATTAGTGTCTGCCTCGTAAGCCGGAATGTAATTGATATCATGAGAAACCGGTAAGGAAGTATTCTTCCACTTCGTCGTCCACAGCATGTGATAAATATCCTTCTTCAGGTAATCCAGCACCGGTGCTATCGAATCCTTATTCGGTGGAGCATAGAAGTAAAGCGATCCGCGCAGAAAATTCCGTGTGCTGTCCGTGACATAGAATTGCAACAGTGTCGCGGCATTACCCGAAAGATTTTCCACCGTTCCATACACATGATCTTTCGGATTGATGATTGATGAGTCGCGCATGCCTCCGGCCACCTGGCTGTGTGCTTCGGTCAATTGCCAGCTCTCGTTGATCAGTTTCTCCAGCAATGAATCACTGTCGATCTCTTTGTAACTCAGGTAAAGCGTCGCCTTGAACGGACCGAAATACATGTCGCGCCAGTATTTATCAGCATTCGGTGCCGCGCTGTGATAGATGTGCGAGTAATCCGGAATTTCAAAAGTGAAAGGGCACGAGTCATCCCACAACACATAATTCTTCGCCGGCATCGCGATGCGGAAATATCCGCGCGGGCGCGGCGTTCCGATCTCTTCATCGGTATCATCGCAACCGGAGAAAAGCTGCACGCAGAAAACGGAAAGGATAATGATCGGGAGAAATTTCTTCATTGAACCAAAGTTACCGGTTTTCCGTTTGCAGTTTTCGGTTGCCGGTTTACGGTTTGCGGTTAAATGTTAAACGCTACAGCGAAAGAATTCTTATTATGAGATTGAGAAAATAGGATAGGCCCTGACTACCGAACCATTTTTTTTACGTCCCGGAGTACGATCCAATGATCGAGTAAGGATGGAGCTATTGCTTTTCCACCGGTTTTTATGGAGCAATAATAAATGCAACCTTCCTCTAAGATGAAAACATAACACCGGTAAGCGCGATAGGACGGCCAACCGCTCAGATAACTTTCTGTAAGAATTAGACAGTTTGAGGATTGCTTATGAACTTCATACCCCGACTTTTTTCCATACTCCGCCAAAAGTCCAATGTTGCCCTTGAGTGTATTTTCACTTTCGATCCTCATCAAATTCCGTTCAGTGATCACCCTGAAAAATCCGTAGCATCCGAACACGATGAAAATTACAAGACAGATCATATACGTGATCTCTGCGGCATTCAGAGTACTCAGGGTTTCATGAACCATCAGCATGGAGAAAGAGAACATCAGCGACAGAATGAGTGCGCAAAAAGTTAATCTGTTCAATCGGTGATCGAAAGAAACTTTGTACATCAGTCTTTTCTTCAGAATGCTTTCCTCTATATTGATTTTCTGCAAAATCATTGACATAAAATTGCAATAAAAAACTCCGGAAAAATCATAGCCCACCGATTAATCGGTGGGCTATGATGGGAATATTCAATTTTGAATCCTGAATTTTAGAACGGAAGATCATCCGGCGAATCCGGCAAAAGCGAAGGATGATTCGGCTCCGCGTTGGGATCTATCGGTTGACTCGTCTGTTGTTGCTGGTAGAACTGTTGTTGCGGATTCGGCTGACCCGGAACAAAATTCGGATTCGTTGTCGCGTTCGGGCGGACGTATCCTGTATTCGGTTCATCGCGCCGCTGCAGGATCGTGATCACGTCGCCGAAAATTTCCGTCGTGTATCTCTTCAATCCCGTTTCCTTGTCTTCCCACGAGCGGCTGCGGATCTTTCCTTCGAGGTAAACCATCTGTCCTTTGCGGATGTATTTCTCCGCCACTTCAGCAAGTTTTCTCCACAGCACGATCTGGTGCCACTCCGTTTGTTCATTCTTGTTCCCGTTTTTGTCCCTGAATGATTCAGTGGTCGCGATCGGAAAATTCGCGACAGCAATTCCGCCCTCGAGGTAACGCACTTCCGGATCTTTTCCGATGTTGCCCACGAGGATCACTTTGTTTACGCCTGGCATGTTTTGTCTTTTTAGTTAATGATAAAATATCCTTGATATGGTGTTACTATATGTTGCAAAGGTACGAGGGAAATGTGAATGTGAGAGTGAAAGTGAAAGTGAAAGGGGATTGGCTCCGTGTCTCTGTGACTCTGTGGTTAATTTTCAGGAGCAGGATCAGTTGTGTTTCAAAAATCGGTTCGTCCCGTCACGCCGCATTACACGCGCTTGTCAGCCTGAGCCCTGAGCTTGTCGAATGGGTCGAAGGCAAGAGCGCGGGGTAAAGGCGGCATACCGGGGCTAAGAAAATTGGCCAGCGTTTCAAAAAACAGTTTCCAGGTACCGATGGATGACAATCGGCATTCCGAATTTCTTCAGCTCTTTCTTCGTCACATACTTCCAGTTCTCCTCCTCTTTCACTTTCACGCTCACCTTCACCCGTATGAATCTCACAAACAAATGCTGATGACTCAACAGGTGTTTCACTTCCGTCGAAACTTTTTTCACTTCTGTTTTTCCGTTTCCGAAAATGTTCTTCCATTCTTTTCCCGCAATCAATTTCTCCGCGGAAATTTTCTTCTTCGTTTCGATCAGCGGGAGATCATACAATCCTTTCCAGATATCTTTTTCCTTCCGCTCCTTGATGTAAAAACCATCCTTGTGATGGATCAGCAGGTAATTCAGATGCCGTTCCCGCACTTTTGTTTTTTTCTCCTTCACCGGAAGCTGCTCCACCAGTTTTTTCTTCCGCGCCACACATTCCAGGAAGAAAATGCAATTCGCACAATCCGGATTTTTCGGAACGCAATACTTCGCCCCGAACTCCATGATCGCCTGGTTGTAATTGCCCGGATCTTTCCGGTACAGCAATTCATCCGCCAGTTCACGAAAAACTTTTTTTCCTTTTGTCGAATCGATCGGATGTTTAAGTCCGAAAACTCTCGACAAAACGCGATACACGTTTCCATCCACCACCGCTCGTGGTTCGTTATAGCAAATGGAAGAAATAGCAGACGCCGAATATTCGCCCACTCCTTTCAGTTTTTTCAATCCTTCAAAATCGCCGGGAAATTTTCCGCCAAAATCTTTGACTACACACTTCGCCGCCTCATGCAGATTTCTTGCGCGTGAATAGTAGCCGAGTCCCTGCCACAATTTCATCACTTTATCCACCGGTGCTTT
>DATJEX010000429.1:0-5868 GCA_035496135.1 Bacteroidia bacterium | reverse complement strand
AGGATTCCGTATCCCGCACGACATGATCGGTCTGCAGAAGATCGCGACTTATTACAGGAATACACAGGAGCACAACAAGAATAAGGATGCGAACAAGCAAAAGCTGAATACATTCCTCGACAGCACGGCGCATTCCACACGTATCAGTTTCCAGATGGCCGATGTCGGATCAGACAGTGCGCAACGCATCGTCTCGCATATCAAACCCGTGGTCGATTCACTTTTTCCTGAAAAATATTTTCACGTGGATATGACGGGGCATTCGCTGATGTTCCTGCGTAGTTTCCATTACATGCTGCATCACCTTTTCGTGAGTCTTCTTATCGCGATCGGACTCATTCTTCTGCTCGGCATGGCATTGTTCCGTTCGGTATGGATCATCGTGCTTTCGAAACTGCCTTGCCTCATTCCGCTGGTGATGACAGCCGGCATCATGGGTTATCTCGGTATTCCGTTCAAGTCCTCCACCATTCTCATTTTCTCCATCGCATTCGGAATTTCATCCGACGGTACGATCTACATTCTCACCGAATACCGTCACCAGTTGCGCAAACTTTCGGCGGCGAAAGCTTCCAAAGCTGTTTCGCATGCGATACGTGAAACAGGATTGAGCATGATCTACACGAACATCATTCTCTTCTTCGGTTTTTCCATCTTCATGGTTTCGAGTTTCGGCGGCACTGTCGCACTTGGCGTGTTGCTCAGTATCACGCTGGTCGTTTCACTTTGTACCAACCTTGTCCTGTTACCCTGCCTGTTGCTTTCACTTGAGAAACGTGCCGCGACGAGAGCGCTTATGAAAGAACCATTGATCGAGATCTACGATGAAGAAGAAGATATTGACGCGGAAAAACTGCAGATCCATCACGGGCATCATCACAAACACATCGAATAATTTTTCCGCATGAAAGGGATCATTCTTGCCGGCGGTTCCGGAACACGCCTTCATCCATTGACACTCGCTGTGAGCAAACAACTCATGCCGGTGTACGACAAACCGATGATCTATTACCCGCTGTCGGTACTCATGATGGCGGGGATCCGCGAGATCCTCATCATCTCCACTCCAACCGATCTCCCGAATTTCGAGCGTTTGCTTGGTGATGGGAAACAGCTCGGCTGTTCGTTCAGTTATGCCGAACAGAAAATCCCGAACGGACTCGCGCAGGCTTTTGTGATCGGGGAAAAATTCATCGGCAACGATAAAGTAGCACTGATACTCGGTGATAATATTTTTTACGGTGCGGGGATCGGTGGATTGCTGCAGGAGAATAATAACCCGGATGGTGGTGTTGTTTTCGCTTACCACGTTTCCGATCCTGAACGTTACGGCGTGGTTGAATTCGACAAGAGTGGTAAAGTGCTTTCGATCGAAGAGAAACCGAAACAACCGAAATCGCATTACGCGGTTCCCGGATTATATTTTTATGATAACAGTGTGGTGAAGATCGCGAAGGAATTGAAACCGAGTGCGCGCGGAGAATATGAGATCACCGACGTGAATAAAAAATACCTGGAAGCAGGAAAACTGAAAGTTGGAATTCTCGCGCGCGGGACTGCGTGGCTCGACACGGGCACATTCGCTTCGCTTACACAAGCCGGGCAATTCGTGCAGGTGATCGAAGAACGGCAGGGATTGAAAGTGGGCTGCATTGAGGAGGTCGCGTACCGCCAGGGATTCATTGATAAAAAACAACTCGATGTTCTCGCGCAGCCATTACTGAAAAGCGGTTATGGACAATACCTGCTCACGCTGACGAAGTAATGAGTACCAAAAAAAATATCCTGGTTACAGGTGGCGCGGGATTCATTGGAAGTGCGCTGGCCGAACGATTGGCGCGCGATCCGAAGAATCATGTAGTGGTCATTGATAATTTTCTGACAGGATCGGAAAATAAGATCCCCGTTTCTTCGCATCACAATATCGAATTCATCCGCTGTGATGTGAATAATTACAACCAGCTCACTGACATTTTTCTCTCTCATCGGTTTCATGCCGTGTTTCATTTCGCCGCGGTGGTTGGTGTGAAAAGAACGCTCGATCATCCATTGCTCGTGCTGAACGATCTCAATGGAATGCGCATCCTGCTCAATCTCTGCGCGACCTCCAAAGTAAAACGCGTTTTCTATTCTTCATCTTCCGAGGTATACGGCGAACCTGTTGAATTCCCGCAGAACGAAATGACTACTCCGCTGAATTCACGTCTTCCTTACGCGATCGTGAAGAATGCCGGTGAAGCGTATTTGAAAGCTTACCACAAAGAGTACGGAATGGATTTTACCGTGTTTCGTTTTTTCAATACCTACGGGCCGAAGCAAAGCCACGATTTCGTCATGTCGCGTTTCATCCGCCTTGCGCTGAACAATGAACCGCTGTATATCAATGGTGACGGATCACAAACGAGGACGTTCTGCTACATTGATGACAACGTGGAAACCTGCGTGAAATGTTATGAAGAGGATGCATATGTGAATGACGTGATCAACATCGGCAGTGACAAGGAAACGACGATCGCCGAACTGGCTAAGCTCATTGTGCGATTGACGAATTCAAAATCTGAAATTGTTTTCGGACCCGCACTCACCGAAGGAGACATGACGAGGAGAAAGCCCGACAATACCAAGATGATGAAACTGCTGGGAAGAGAATTGTTATCACTTGAAGAGGGGATCAAAAATATTCTCAAGGACACCTCATTCATTCTTGAATAATGCGCACAGCAGAATTCATTTCGCTCATCGAACAGGAATGCAGAACCATCTGCGAAACTCTTCCGGCATCTCCTCCCAACCTTTACGATCCGATCCGTTATGCACTCGCTCCGGGCGGAAAACGCCTGCGTCCGCTTATGACGTTACTGGCCGCTGATCTGTTTTCTGAAAATGTTTCGCACGCCTTTCCATCCGCCATGGCGATCGAGTTGTTTCATAATTTCTCATTGCTGCACGATGATATCATGGATAATGCGCCGTTGCGCAGGGGAAATCCATCCGTGCATGTGAAATGGAATGCGAACGTTGCCATTCTAAGCGGCGACGCACTCTACACGGAATCATTCCGCCAATTGGGAAGATCGGACAAAAATGTTTTACCGCAATTGCTCAGCATCTTTACACGTACCGCGCTGCAGGTATGCGAAGGGCAACAGCTGGATATGGATTTTGAAACGCAGCAGCATGTTTCCATAGCAGATTACCTGCGCATGATCGAATTGAAAACAGCGGTGCTCATTGGCGCTGCTTTGCAAATGGGCGCCATCTCTGCGGGAGCGACGCTGAAAGATTCTGATCTTCTTTATATCGCTGGCAAACATCTCGGCGTTGCATTTCAATTGCAGGACGATGTGCTGGACGTGTATGGTGCCGCTGAAAAATTCGGAAAGCGCACGGGTGGCGATATTGTCGCGAACAAAAAAACTTTTCTCCTGCTGAAAGCATTCGAGCTGGCGAACCGTTACCAGAAAGAAGAATTGCAGAACTGGTCACAAACAAACGCTTCGTCTTCGCTCAATGCAGATGAAAAAGTGAACGGTGTGAAAGCGATCTATGATTCACTGAACGTAAAAGATCATGCGCTGAAAGAAATGCACGAGCATTACCGTCATGCGATCGCTGCTCTGGAAAAAGTGAATGCGCCGGCAGAGAAGAAAAAGTCGCTGCTGCATTTTGCGGATGGGTTGATGAAGCGGGAGCATTGAAACAAGTTAATTAGAACTCCGACGTTCCGGGAAGTTTACAATTCGGCGACTTCTATGAGTAAAAACTCTCTAATTACGTCATATTCATTTTTCGTAACCGATGCTTCAGGAAGCATTTCCGTCTAATCGGAAATTGAACCCAATCTCCGTTGCTATTCTTTTTATATTGAGTGCCATAGGTCTGCTTTTTCCCATGATTTATTTCCATCCGATCTACCAACATGGCATGTAGATTGGGAAGAAGATCCCCTCTTTTATAAGCCCGGCGAGCCAGCTTTTTATACTTCTTCTGAAAAGCATCAGAACCGTGTTGTAAAGGATACCAGATCGCCTGCGATAAATCGAATCCAACCATTTGTGCCGTAGGCCAGCCGTATTCATCAAAAATTTGACCTGTCCTTACCTGGTTAATTGAATCAGAAATTCCCCAGGCAACCGAGGCTGAATCCCTGTTGTAATGGTTGGTAGAGTCTGAATAATAGAAATCCTCATAAACTCTCGGCCACGCATCTGCAATATAGATGTCAAGTATTTCTTTAGACAACTTCAGATTAAACGCAGGATTGTTGATAGCGCATTGGGAAAAATATAAAGAATCGGCTATGTTTTGCCACACCGCAATGCTGTCTTTATATTTGAGAAGAGGGCCAAGTTGAAAATCCATATTCATCCTTTCAGTGACACCATTGCCCCCACAGTAGATCAACTGGCGCATAAGTAAAAAACTCGTGTCAATTTGCCCGAGATTAGAGCAACTCACTATGAGTCCATGCATAAACGGATCATCGATTTTTCCGGAAGAATCTCTGCAATATTGTAACGCGATAGTTTTTGAACGATCGAATTCTCGTTTCTTTTCAAAGGAATACATCTTCCGGAGATGATTTGTACGTGCAGTATCAACAACTATAGAGTATTGCGCTTTAACTGAACCAAAAAGTAAGACAAAGCAAATAATAAGTGGTTTCATTTTTTTAACGCAATAATTATATACCGTTATTAAGGTAGAACATTCGGAGGTCAAAACAAATATGGCATTTATGCGACCAAATAGATCTCTGGATTCCTATTGATCTTCCGATACTGCTCCGGAGAATGCCTTGTTTTTCATTCAATCTTAGCCTACCTTTCATAAGGCAAATCAACCCCATCTATCATGAAAAAAATTTTACTCTTCGCCGGACTCTGCACTTTTGTCTTTGCGAACGCACAGCAATCCGTTACGCTCCAGCAATATGATCAACTGAAAGCGTCGGGACAACTCGATCCGCACCAGCGATACACGATCATTCCTTCGCATCATAACGCGCCTGCAGTGAATACTGCCCGTTATTCCGGTCCGAGCAACGCACAGAATATTTCCTGCAACTGCATGATCCCGCTCGACACGACTTTCCAGGTCGTTCCGTTCGTGGCCGGCACCGGGCCCGATTACCGGAATGATGACGGATCTTCGCCGGTTATTAATCTTCCGTTCTCTTTCAATTTTTTCGGAACGATGATGGATTCACTTTTCATCAATAACAACGGAAATATTTCGTTCGGCGCTCCATATTCCACCTTCACTTCTTCGGGTTTTCCGAATGCAAACTTTATCACGATCGCGCCGTTCTGGGCCGATGTGGACACGCGCGATGCTGCAAGCGGACTCGTCTATTACCAGCTCACTCCGACTCACCTCATTGTGAAATGGGACAGTGTTGGATATTATGCGATGCATTCCAATTTTACAAATTCATTCCAGCTCATCATCACCGATGGCAGTGATACACTTCTTCCTGCAGGAACAAATGTTTCGTTCTGTTATGATGATATGCAATGGACAACAGGCGATGCATCGGGCGGAGTGAATGGATTTGGCGGATCTCCATCTACCGCGGGTGTGAACCTTGGAAATGGCGTTGATTATTTCCAGGTAACGCAAAACGACCAGGCCGGAAATCTTTTCGACGGACCTTATGGAAATAATGATGGCGTTGACTGGCTAGACAATATGCAGGTGCTCTTCAACACAAGCATCAATGGAAATGTTCCACCACTTGTGATGAACAACACGATCTGCGACACGATCGATGTGTACACCGGTGATACGCTGAGAACGATCGCGGTGGATTCCATTTCGTTCGAAATGTATTTCATGACGCCGGAACCAACGCAGGTGGTAACAGAT
>DATJEX010000428.1:0-3647 GCA_035496135.1 Bacteroidia bacterium | reverse complement strand
TGGCGGAGAAAAAATGCAGGCAGGTAAACTTGTTTTGTCTCCGACGCGAACATACGCACCAGTGATCACCTCCATCCTGAAAAAATTCCGTCCTTCGACAGGCCCAGGACAGATCCACGGCATCATTCATTGCAGCGGTGGTGCGCAAACGAAGATTCTGCATTTCGTGGATAACGTTCACATCATTAAAGACAATATGTTCGCTGTTCCTCCATTATTCAAGCTCATTCACGAACAGAGCGGAACTTCCTGGAGTGAAATGTATAAAGTGTTCAATATGGGACACCGCATGGAACTCTATGTCCCTGCTGAGATCGCCAATGAAATAATTTCCATCTCGAAGTCGTTCAACATCGACGCGCAGATCATCGGAAGAGTGGAGAAGAGCGAAGAGAAAAAACTCACGATCAGGAGTGAGTTCGGTGAATTCATTTACTAAGGACCGAGCAGTCCTTCTTCCACTTCATACCGCGTTAGTTTTTTATCCACGTAATGGAAAGTGAACATCCATTTGCGGGAAACCATTGCCCCGAAATGAACGGGAATATAAGGTGAATGAAAAAAGATCGACGTGTCGCCGTTCTGCTGAATGAATTCGTGGCGTTCATTTTCGAGGAACTTGTAATCGGTGGAGATATCGTCGCCGGTATGAATGTATTTGTCGATCGCTGTGATCACACTCGCCTTCGTGTCCAGTTTTTTCCAGTTGATCTGGTGCTTCATCGCCGCGTTGAAAGCGAATCCGGCAATAAGAACGACAGGAACGAGAAAAAGAAGAACGCGTTTCATGGGTATCAATTATCAGTGGTGGAAACCTTGTCCTGTTTCAGGTTTACGGGAAAAGTATGACGGATCAATCCTGATCCAACCATGATCGAACCGGTGAGATCTACATCGGATTGCTTGCCACGGATCGCGGCGAGGAGTTTCGGCAGATTCGTCAATAGGTCTTTCAGCTCGGCATGAAACTTCACAGGATAAACCGCTTCCGTATTCTTTTTCATTTTCAGTTTGTCGTCCATCGCTACTTTTCCCATTGGGACACCGGCTATACTTACGTCGAGATCGACATGATGGACAACGACGTTGAAGGCATTCGGATTATTGATCTTCAAACCGAAACTGATATCGCAGATACCTTTCAGCGCATCGAAGTTCTCGAATTTCACATCCTGCACGCCGGTCGGAACAACGGGAGAGATCTTGCAGGAAGAAAAAGTCAAAGCAAGAAAAAAGAAGAGCAGGATATTCGGAAGAGACTTGATCATAAACAGGGTTTTGGGGTATTAAGGTAATTGCGGATTCAGGTTCAATAATTGTGCCTGCTAAGCACATTGATTCTTAATTCTTTCTAAAACTATTTCGAACAAAGCCTCATTACCTTAATACCCCAATACCTTCTCCCTATTTCGCCGCGTAATTCCTGTAGAACAGCGGAATGGTCTCAATGCCTTTGAAATAATTGAAAACCCCATAATGTTCATTGGGAGAATGCAGAGCATCCGAATCCAATCCGAATCCGAAGAGAACGGAATCCAACCCGAGGACCGATTTGAAAAGCGCAACGATCGGAATGGATCCGCCGCCACGTGTCGGGATCGGCTCTTTGCCATACGTTTCTTTCATCGCTTTGCTTGCCGAAGCGTATGCATGAGACGAAGTGGAAACAACAACAGGTTCGCCACCGTGATGATGTTTCACTTTCACGGTAACACTTTTCGGCGCGATCTTTTTGAAATGTTCTTCGAAGAGATTCGCGATCTTTTCTGAAGTCTGGTTCGGAACAAGGCGCATGGAAATTTTCGCGAATGCTTTCGAAGGAAGAACGGTTTTCGCTCCTTCGCCGGTGTATCCGCCCCAGATGCCGTTCACATCGAGTGTAGGACGCGTTCCTGTGCGCTCGAGTGTGGTGAATCCTTTTTCTCCCTGTACATCACCGATAGCGAGATCTTTCTTGTAAGCTTCGAGATCGAATGGTGCGCGATTGAGATCTTTTTTTTCAGTCTCTGTCAATTCCTGTACATCATTGTAGAATCCCGGGATCGTGATGTGAAAATTCTCATCGTGCATCGAAGCGATCATCCTGCAAAGTACATTCACCGGGTTGGCAACTGCTCCGCCATAAACCCCCGAGTGAAGATCGCGGTTCGGACCGGTGACTTCCACTTCCATGTACGCGAGTCCGCGCAATCCGACATCGATCGATGGTGTATCATTGGCGAGAATGGAAGTATCGGAAATGAGGATCACGTCCGCTTTCAGTTTCTCTTTATTCTTTGCAAGGAATCCACCGAGATTCGCTGAACCAACTTCTTCTTCACCTTCGATCATGAATTTCACATTGCATGGAAGCGTATTCGTCTTCAACATCACTTCGAGTGCTTTAACATGCATGAACATTTGTCCTTTGTCGTCGCAGGATCCGCGCGCGAAGATCGCACCGTCGGGATGAATTTCCGTTTTGCGGATCGTTGGTTCGAATGGCGGAGTATTCCACAATTCCAGCGGATCGGCCGGCTGCACATCGTAATGTCCGTACACGAGAACAGTTGGCAGATTTTTATCAATGATCTTTTCACCATACACAACAGGATAACCATCTGTTGGACAGAGTTCGCATTTTTCCGCACCTGCTTCCTGCAGTTTGCTTTTCACCGCTTCGGCTGTACGGAGCACATCGGGTTTGTATTTCGGGTCGGCGCTTACGGAAGGAATTCGCAGCAGTTCAAAAAGTTCATTCAGGAAACGGTCTTTGTTGCTGTTGATGTAGTCTTTCTGGGAACTCATGTTGGTATGTTTTTATGTTGAAAAAGCGGATAAAAATGACCCGGATTGCGAATTTCAGAGAAAAAACCGGACAAAATCAGGCGATTGTCAGAATTCCGGAAAAAAGTCCTTTTTGCCCGTTTTCCCCTTGAAATTAAGGGGCTAAAAGTTTAGCTTTGTAGTTAAGGCAAACTACACATTATCAGCTCACTCAACACCACAAGCATGAACCGTAAATACCAACTTTTCGCTGCCGGAATTCTCTGCTCTTTATTCTTTGCAAATAATTCCAACGCACAGATCACCACCAGTAACGCGCTCACACCAACTCAGCTGGTGCAGAACGTACTGCTCGGACCGGGAATCATTGCTTCCAATATTACGTTCACCGGTTATTCCAATGCGATCGGAGAATTCTGGGGTGGTAACAGCGGAACTCCTGTGCTGGGAATTGACAGTGGTATCGTGATGACGAACGGAACTATTCTCCTGAATGATCCGACATACGGAAGTGGTGCAGGCCCGATGGGTCCGAATAGTTCGACCGGTGCAGGTGTGGACAACGGACAACCCGGTGATGCTTATCTCAACACCGTTGCGAATTGCAATACATTCAATGCTGCCGTGTTGGAATTTGATTTCATTGCGCAGGCCGATTCAGTGAAATTCAATTACGTTTTCGGAACAGATGAGTACATGGAATATGTGTCGGGTGGATTTGCAGATGTGTTCGCATTCGTGCTGAGCGGTGTATCCGTTACACTTGCTCCTACCAACATCGCGCTCATTCCAAGCACCACGACTCCTGTAACTGCTTTGAACGTTAATGCGAATGTGAATCCGGCGTATTACGTGGATAATGAGAATCCTCCGGGAACAAC
>DATJEX010000427.1:0-16318 GCA_035496135.1 Bacteroidia bacterium | reverse complement strand
GCAATTGATGCGCATATGCACCTTCTTCGTCTGTTGTCCATTCTCATTCGTCGCATAATTCTCCACCGACAGGACCTGGAAAGTGCTTGTGACTGGCTGACGTGGATCTGCTGAAGTAAAAAGATTTCCTGCGGCATCGGTCCACTCAACGGTCACCATCGAAGGATCCGGGCCAGCAGCGCTATTATTCGGAGTCCAGCTGAAATTCGCGACAGAGCCAACATATCCCGGCATGGCCATGTTTTTCCGGTGAAATCCCCAATAGGCATTTGCATCCCCAACACTGAGTGAGATCTGGTAAACACTGTCGTTACTCGGATACTGGTGGATGACTGAACTCAGCACCGATGTATTTCCATCACCAAAAGCCCAATTGTAAGAGTAAGGAGTGGTTCCTCCATTCACAACAGCTGTAAATTGTACCGAGTCATTCGCATTAAGCAATGTGTTCGTGAAATCAACATTCACAACCGGTGTTGTTCCAACCGTGATGGAATCACAAAGTGAATTCGGGCCGAAAAGAGAACTGCCGATCGTGAGACAAACTTCATAATTACCAGCTGTGTTGTACGTATGTGTTGGATTGACAAGCGTGGAAAAATTTCCGTCACCGAAGTCCCACAGCCAGGTCATGCTGGAATCACCACTCGCGAGTGAAGTAAAATCAATGCTGTTCGATACCGGGTTGCGGAAATTGTAAAAACCTGCAGCGAGTGCGGAATCGACGTTGGTCGCAGATGTGGAGTGCTGGCGATAATCGCGGATATGCACAGCGAGATTCAGTGGTGATGAAGCGGAAGAATTTGTTTTACGCAGATCGCCTTCAAAGTCATAGACATTGTTGGCATCATTGGAAAACGAACTGTACATGTAGTAATCATTCACACCGGCGGAGTATGAAAAATTGTTGGCGTTCATCGTACCGTTCGCGAAGAAAACAGGAGTGGTCGCCGGTTCCACCGGATCATCTTTCCTGCACGAAACGAGAACGAGCGCCGCGCAGAACATCAATGGTATATGTTTTCCGATGGTTCTCATTTTCAGAAACTGTATTGCAGGGTGAAAAGGAATCCTGAACTCTTCGAGAAAAGATCGATGCCGTACTGTTCGCGGTTGCGCAATGGTGATCCGTCGAAACGGAACGAAACTTTCGCGCCGAAGTTCTGGTTGAACTGGAATCCGTAACCGGCATTGAGCAGGACATCGAAGCGATTGAGTGAATTTCCATAACCGAAAATAGTGGAGCTGCTTCCCTGTTGCGCCACACCGCCCGAATATTCCGTGAGCGATCTTTTACTTTCAGTCGCAAAAAGATAATCGAGTGAAGCTCCGGCGAAGAGCGAATGTCTTCCGCTGAAATGCCATTGGAATGAAACAGGCACTTCAAAATAATGCAGCCGTTTCATTTGTATCTCGGTCAATGATCCCTGCGAACCGAAACTGTAAGTGATATTGGAATAACTTTTCGCACTGTCGCTGATGTTCGTGATCCAGGTGTAACGCAGCCCGGCCTGCATGCTGAATGTTCCGGCGACGCGGAATTCATAACCCAATCCGATGACAGGATTGATCGAACTTCCCGGCCAGTCTGGCCCTGCAGCGAGGAACGTGTAATGATGTCCGGGAATAAATGTCATACCTGCTTCAGCAAAAAAGAAATTCACTTTTCTGCTGTTGTTGGAAGAGGAGGATGCGGAAGAATTCGCAGCAGCCTGCTTCAGCGAATCTTCGTGTTCCTGTTGGGCGATGATGCGCTGCATCGCTGTATCGAGCGTAGCTGAACTTGCGCTCAGGCGATTCATGGCTGTGTCGATCTTAGGTTGAGCCGAAGTGAGACGATTCATCGCCGTATCAACTTCAGGTTGTGATGTGTTGAGTCGCTGCATAGCAGTATCGGCGGAATGCGCGTTGTAAGAATGCTGCTGAACGCTGGAAGAGTTGATATCCGATCCATTTCCGGTGAGCGTATGATCGCCCGTTTGTGCGGATGTCTGCGTCGCGTCATTGGTTGAAGCAGATTGCTGATGCTGATCGGCATTCTGAACGGATGATGTTTGTGAAGACTGATCGTTGCTGGAAGCAACAGAACTATTGTTCGTGTTCGCGCTGCCTGAATGTTGTGCGGATGTGGAAGACTGCTGATCGGAATTGTTCTCGGTGGCGGTTGAAGAATGGCGATGCGTTGTGGAATGCGTTGTTGAAGCGGTAGAAGAGGAAGTGTTATTGCCCGAAGTATTATTTGTGGTCGAAGCAGGAACAGAAGAATGATGCGTAGAAGAATTCTGCGTGGAGGATGAAGAGTTGTTGACGGATGAGTGATCGGCCGTTGCAGTTTGCGAATTGGAAGTGGTCGTGCTTCCGGAAGTATTCGCGATCACATTTCCATTGGTAGATGATGCGTTGTTTCCCGCGTCATTCACAGCATTGCCCGAACCTGCAGTTTTATTTCCGGATGTATTATCTGCAAAATGGTTGTCGGATGAATTGCTGGCATTTCCGTTTGAAAAAGCATTTCCGTTCGTGGAAGAATTGCTGTTGTGCTGATCTCCCGTTGAAATTCCCGCGTTTGTATTTGAATTCTTGTTGTCGCCGCCATTCTTCACAACGATCGTGATCACACCCGCGGTGATGGCAAGAAAAAGCAGTAACGCAGCAGCGCGTTTGATCATCCGCGATACATTCCCCGTACGGTCGGCGGCGATGAGCGCGGCAACTTTCTTCCAGCTCTCTTCATTGGGAGAGAAAGTGCGCTCGTTGAGCTTCCTTTGCACGATATCGTCGAATTCCTGGTCTTCCTGTTTCATGAAGCAAGACTTTTGATCTGCGGCAGATCTTTGAATACAAGTTCTTTCAGCCTGGTGCGGGCCGCGTTCAGGTGCCATTTGGAAGTTCCTTCCGAAATATTCAGCATCGCCGCGATCTCCTTATGTCCGAATCCGTCTACCGCGTAAAGGTTGAACACTTTACGGCTGGCTTCCGGAAGTTTATTGATGAGTGATTGGAGGTGTTCCACTTTCACCTGCTCTAAATATTCGTTCACGACATTCGCATCCGGTTCTTCTGTCTCCCCATCATGATCGTTGATCTCGGTGAACTGTACTTTCTTTTTGTTCTTGCGGAATTCGTCAATGACCGTGTTGATGGTGATCCTTCTCACCCAAAGGGCGAAAGGCACATTGTCTTTCTTCGATCCGAGGTTGTTCAGCACTTTCAGAAAGCTCCTGTTGAGCAGATCCTCGGCGTCGTCACGGGAATGTGTATAGCGAATGCAGATGCTCATCATGAAAGAGTAACACTGTTGGTAAAGGCGTGACTGGGCCCTGCGGTCACCGCGGGCGCATGCTGTGAGGATCTGTTCGTCTGTTACGATCGGCACATTCCTGTTTTGTCCGTCTGAATACCAATTATTGTTCATTCCTATACACGGAAAAAATACCCGGGTGGTTGGGTCGTTTCCCCATTAATTATAAAGTTACAACAGGAATAAGAGGTCAGGGCGGAAATCCAACAGGAATCACACGTGTTCAGCAGGTAAAAAAACGCCGCTTTCCTGTACTGGCGGGGTGTACTTTTGGATGATCAGTAAAGGGAACGTTTGATCTCAACGCTGAAGTAAAAAGAAGGCAACCCTTAGCGCAAAGGCCTGTCTCTTTCCCGGTCGTTGTGCGTTATAGTTCCGGGAATTATGCCAAATTTCACTAACAAATTGGTACTTCCCGTCAACGCAATTATCTTCGTCAATTATACCCGTCTCCCGAAATGCCCGAGCGCATCGTCATCATTCCTACCTACAACGAAAAAGAGAACATCGAAAAGATGGTCCGGAAAGTGATGTCGCTGGAAGGTGATTATCATCTTTTGATCGTGGACGATGGTTCGCCGGATGGTACAGCAGCGATCGTGAAGGAATTGATGAAGGAATTTCCGGGTCGGCTTTTCATCGAGGAACGAAAAGGCAAACTTGGTTTGGGAACAGCCTACATTCACGGATTCCGCTGGGGCATCGAACGCAAATACGAGTACATCTTCGAAATGGATTGCGATTTTTCGCACCGGCCCGACGACCTGAACCGGTTGTATGAAGCGTGTAAGAACGGTGGTGCAGATGTGGCTGTTGGTTCGCGTTATGTGAAAGGCGGAAAAGTGGAGAACTGGCCGAAGGGAAGATTATTCATGTCGTATTTCGCTTCTGTTTACGTGAGGAGCGTGCTGTGGTTCGGAGTGAAAGACACCACGGCCGGGTTCAAATGTTACAAGCGGAAAGTGCTCGAGACCATTGATCTCGACAATATCAAATTCGTGGGCTACGCGTTCCAGATCGAAATGAAATACAGCGCCTGGAAACTCGGATTCAAAATAGTGGAAGTGCCGATCGTTTTCACCGACCGCACCGAAGGTGTTTCTAAAATGAGTTCCGGAATTTTCAAAGAAGCGTTCTGGGGCGTGATGCAGATGCGTTTCAAAAAGATCCGCCGGGTTTCGGATCAGTAAAAACTGTTTTCTCTTTTTCTTCGTATTTTAGTTCAGGCGATTCTCATGAAGAAGTTCATAGCAATTCTGTTTTTTATTACCGCGGTCATCTCGATGAATGCGCAGACACCTTCGTCTGTTTTCCGCGACTGGCAGAATGATCCCGTGATCGCTCGCCAGAACGAACAGCGGGGACAATTCGAATCATGGGAAATTTATTACAACAGCTCCACCGCTGCTACTTTGAGTTTTATCCGGGGAGGCCGACAGGTTCCAGTGTATTCCGATTATCGGGAGTGGGCAACGAACGATCCGCTGCCTGAACCGTATAGTACTCCTTCTTCTTCCGAAATGTGGCGGACCGAGATCCCGCATTCCGCGTATTTCTGCCGGATGGAGCAATACACGAGTTTTAATTACGGAGTAATGCTGAGCATTCACACCGGTGGATTCTCTGAAACAGATGAGATAGATCAGCATTAAAGGCCTTCGTTCCGACATTCTTCCGACAATACGCGTCGTCATCTTGCGGAACTTTGCGTAGGCAAATCTCCCAATGAAAAACATTCTTCTCTTCCCTGCGCTCGCGTGTGCGTTCCTTTTTCTTTCCGGCGAACGATCCGTTTCAAAATCCATCGACGATCCACAGGAAAAACATTTTAAAAATCTGAGGCAGGTCACTTTCGGCGGAAATAATGCCGAAGCGTACTGGAGCCCCGATGGAAAATCGCTGACGTTTCAATCCGATTATGCGAAGTGGGGAAACTCCTGCGACCAGATCATGATGATGAATGTGAAAGCGGCGAAAGATTCCACGTATCAGCCAACACATATCAGTCACGGAGGAAGAACGACGTGTTCCTATTTCATGCCGGATGGAAAACATATTCTGTTCGCGTCAACATTCAAAAAAGATTCGCTCTGTCCTGCAACGGGCGATCTGCACAAAGACGGAAAATATCTCTGGCCTGTTTTTGATTCCTATGATATTTACGTGGCCGATCTGAAAGGAAATATCACCGCGCAATTGACCGACACGATCGGTTACGACGCCGAAGCGGTTGTTTCCCCGAAAGGTGATAAGATCCTTTTCACTTCCACACGCGGCGGCGATCTCGATCTGTGGATCATGGATATCGATGGAAAGAATCCGGTGCAGATCACACATGAACTCGGTTATGACGGTGGAGGATTTTTCTCGCCCGATGGGAACAGTATAATTTTCCGTGCCTCGCGTCCAACAGGCGATCAGGCGGTGACGGAATACAAAACGTTATTAGCGCAGGGACTTGTTGCACCGGTTGCGATGGAATTGTTCACCTGTAACGTAGATGGAAGCGGGTTGCACCAGGTGACACATCTCGGAAAAGCGAACTGGGCGCCGTATTTCACCCCGGATGGAAAACATGTGATCTTCTCTTCCAATCACGCGTCAACAAAAGGATTCGATTTTCAATTGTACATGTGTGATCTCTCCGGCGACGGACTTGAACAGATCACTTACCAGAGTGTATTCAACGCGTTCCCGATGTTCTCTCCCGATGGTAAGCACATCGCTTTTTCTTCAAACCGTCTCAATGGCGGAACGCACGATACGAATGTGTTCATAGCTGACTGGGTGCAATAGGGAACATATTACGTATCGCGCAAATATGCTAATCGCGCATGCCTACGCTGCAGTATTAGCAGCAGGTAATTCATTGTTGAGTACTCTTCGAAACAACACTTTATCCGGAGTGAATCGGATCAGAATTCCCAATTTGAGTTTATGTAGTTTGAGATATTGATTGACCTGGTGAAAATCGGCCGGGCTCGTATAGTTCGTCCGCTTTATTTCCACTAGTATTTTGTCTTCAACCAGGAAATCAAGGATGCCGCGACCTACTTTTTTCTTGTGGAAATACAGATCGCAAGCCAATTGTTCCTTGAAATTCAGATTCCGTTCACGGAAAGATTCAGCAAGGGCTCTCGGTAAACTTTTTCAAGATGGCCCCGAGCCTAAAGCATTGAATACTTCGAAAGCGCATCCTACGATCTGGTAACTGAGTTCAGGGTAAACAAGAACATTTTTTTCATTTTGATTCATACATATAAAATTAAAAGGGGGCAGATGTATTAAAACAAAATAAAAAAGCAAATCAGGATAAAGTTCTCCCGATAAACGATAAGTAAATTGGAGCGATAGGTAATTGTTCCCCCTGAACAGAGGATTACTTGATGATAGATACGTGCCCGATCATTTTGTGTTTGAATCCGGCGTGATCCGTGAAGTTCAATTTCCACACGTACGTATCGATCTGCGCGAGCTTCGAACTTTGTTTTACAGTTCCGTCCCAGCCCTGGTCAGGTGAATTGGTAGAGAAGAGCAGATTTCCCCAGCGGTCGAAGATGAGCATTTCATAATCGCTTGGATCCACATCATCACCTACAGGAAGGAATACATCGTTCAATCCATCGTTATTCGGCGTGAACGCGTTCGGAACATAGAATGAGTAGTAAGGTTCTATTATCAGGCAATTCATGAACGTGCTCCAGCATCCGTATTGATTGGTGATGATGAGCGAAGCGCAATACGTTCCCGTGTCGGAATAAACGTGACATGGATTCTGATCAGTACTCGTTGTCGCATCATTCGGATCATCAAAATTCCAGTACCACGTGATCGCATCATTCGAAGACTGATCGGTGAAACAGATGTTCGGTTCAAGAACTGTCGTCGGTTGCGGACCCATGAGGAACGAAGCAACCGGGTTAGGATGCACCGTCAGGAAATTCGGAATACTCACGGTATCATGACAACCATTATTGTCGGTCACGATCAATGTCGCGTTGAATGTTCCGGTAGAGAAACAATGGTTCGGTGTGTTCGACGAAGAAGTGAATCCGTCACTCATCAACCAATACACAGATTGTGTGTTCGGAGTGGTATTCGTGAAATCGACACACGCCTGCCCGCATCCTGTTGAATCAGAGAAGGTGAATGAGGCGACAGGGTTCGGCGGAACTGTTACTGTGAATGTAGCGGTACTCACCGGTGAACATCCGTCAGAAATAATTACGGTGTACGTTGTGGTCGATACCGGAAACACGGTATAATTCTGTCCTGAATAATTTCCGGGTTGCCATAGATACGTGTATGGTCCGCTATTTCCTCCGCCTCCATTCGCGACGAGTGTTACAGAAGTATTCTGACATGCGGTAAGATTACCGGAGATCGTTACGTTCAGCGGTGGATAAACCAATACACTTACTTGTTGTGGTACGGATTGACATCCATTCGCATCCGTCGCAATTACAGTATAAGTCGTATTTGTATTCGGAGAAACCACAGGGCCTGATGGTGACCAGGTGTAAGAATAAGATGGCGTTCCTCCGCTTGCCGACGCCGTGAGCAACGTTTGTTGTCCCATGCAGATCGTACTCGTTGGCCCAGGTGTCAACACCACAAGTGATGGTGCGGTGATCGTTACTGTTGATGTATCATAACATCCTGCAGAGTCGGTCACGATAACGCTGTACGTTCCGGCACATAAATTTGTCGCCGTATTTCCGGATTGTTGCGGAGCAGTAAGCCAGTTGTATTGATAAGGAGAAAATCCTGAAGTCGCATTCACCGTTGCTGAACCATCACACGAAGCGGTGCATAGTGGAGGTGTGACATTCGTTACAGCGAGTGAAGGACCGGGAGCATTTCCTACGGAAACTGTTCCGCTTGTTACACAACCATTCGCATCCGTTACATTCACGGTATAATTTCCGGTTGCAAGATTACTGACGGAAGCAGAGACTTGATTTCCGGGCAGCCATTGATATGTATAGGATCCCGTTCCTCCTGAAGCTGCAACATCCGCAGTTCCGGTCGACATATTACAATACGCAGTTGTTGAAGTAAGCGAAGTGATGACCAGTGGAGGAGGTTGTGTTACGGTCACCGTATCACTCAATGTACATCCACCAATATCGGTTACAGTAATGGTATATGTTCCCGGACAAAGACCAGTCACAGCTGCACTTGTGCTATTACCCGGCATCCATTGATACATGTATCCACCGGATCCACCCGATGGGATCACCACACTTTGACCGTTACAGGTATTGAAACAGGTTGCCGGAAATCCCGCAGCGTTCAATGCAAGTGGTGGTGGTTGCGTGATGGTCGCTGTTACACTTGCCGAACAACCATTCGCATCAGTAATGATACATGTGTATGTCCCGGGTCCAAGATTTGTCGCAGTTGATGTTGTTTGAACAGGATTCGTACTCCATGAATAGGTGAATGGAGGAGAACCACCTGATACAGTCACCGTCGCAGTTCCGTTGTTGAATCCATTGCACGTAACATTGGAATAGGAAGGGTCGACCGATGCGTTGAAATTGTTGATGGTGATCAAGACTGTGTCAACTCCTGCAGGACATGGTCCGTTATTCGTTGTGGTCAGGATCAATGTCGCAGAACCCTTCGCGATCTCGGAAGCAGAAGGTGTGTAGGTTGCATTCAATGTGGTGTTGGAAGGAGAATACGTTCCGCTTCCTCCTGACCAGATTCCGGTAGTAACACCGGTCACAGTTCCGTTGAGTGTGACGGATGGACTTTGTGCACACACCATCATATCAGCTCCGGCATTCGCAGTGATCGCCGCCGTGAAAGTGGTGACGGTAACTGTCGCCGTGGAAGGAGGACAATTGGAAGTATCCTGCACGGTTACACTATACGTACCCGGTCCGACAAAAATGGATTGTGTCGTGGCGCCGGTACTCCATAGATAAGTGTAAGGTGGAGATCCGCCGGTTGTATTCGCCGTCACTGTTAATCCGGGATTACCGAAACACAATACCGGGTTAACCGGGGTTATCGATGTGCTGAGCGCTGGATTGAAGTATACCCGGATCGTGTCGCAGAATGGATTATTGGAACAACCGTCAATGGTGAGTCCGCAAACACAGTAATCAACATAAGGAGGATAACCTGCACCGGGAGTTACCGTAACGGTATCACAACCGGCTGTGCAACTGAGAAAGGAATTGTAAGCGCCGGAAGGTCCGGGGAAAACAGAAGTCCATGTAACAGTCGGTTCCTGCATTCCTGTCACTCCGATCGTTCCGCTGCATCCATTGTTAAGTGTGATATCCGGTGACACCGACACATTCGGCACAGCACTGATGGTGTATTCGTTGGAATTATTTCCGGGTTTACAGAAGGTGATGATGTGTGGACCAACACCACTCAGACAAAGCGGCGTTCCCACAGGAATCACCGGACCGCATCCAACCTGGTAATAAAGAGCGCCCGGAGGAACTGCACCGGCTGTGATGGAGAAAATGATACCGGTAGAATTCGGATTAAGAGTGACAATGAATTCAATACATACATCAGGATTCGTTGCACCGCAACAGGTGTCGGCCCGCTGCACCATCGGACTTGTCCACGAAGCATTGACTGCCGCGGAAAGATTCACATTAAACACGGGGGTAGAAGCGCCGCACGGATTCTGGGAAAAAGAGTTTTTCGGCAGAAGAAAAAGAAGGGCGAATGAAACAAAAAGGCAATAATTTTTCAACCGACCCCAATCCGATTTTACACGAGGTCCGGAGTCATCACTTAGTGATACAGGGGTTACAGTATCTGGGGCCGCGACCATCATAGGGAGATAGATTTACTTCATGTACTTTGTTTACGAAAATTACCCCCGGAAGTTTCCATTAATTTCGATTTGTCGACGGATGGCAGTTTATGGCCGATGTTATGCATACATAGGATTACGAATCGACCAATCCGTGGACAGTCTGTCACCTAAACCCACTGCTTTTGTTCAAAGCTTGTTGATAATTCAAACATCTTGCTTTCCGGGTACGGATTACGAATGGATACGGAAATACGGAACGTGGATCTGCTATTCGAGATCAACAGGTCTTTGATTACGCCACCTGTTGGTCGTCGGGAATGTTCAGTACGCGCTTATGCTCAACACCATTCGGAGTGAAACGAATGATCAGCCCTAATTGAATGTTGCACATCCTAAGATAGCGCAGAACCTGGTAGAGTTCGCTATTCAGGTTGAATTTTCCTCTCTTCAGTTCAACGACAACTTTGTCTTCAACCATGAAATCAAAATCTCCACGGCCGACCCTCGTTTCATGATAAAAGACATCGTGAGGTACCTGTTCCCTGAAATTCAACCGTGCATCTCTGAAAGATAAACGCAGAGCTTTCTGATAATCTTTTTCAAGCAGTCCTGGCCCGAGCTCATTGAAAACTTCAAAAGCACAGCCGATAATTCTGTCGCTCAGATCTGCATAGATCAATTCATTCTTTTTCATTTTAGCTTGCATATAGTTTATTATTAAGGGCGGCAAAGGTGTAATATTTTCTAAATTTTGTCGGTCATGTTAGTAACTTTGCACCCACAAATCTGATTTTCAGTAAATAAAAAATCAATCCTTACAAAAAGCAGTTCCGTATTTCCGTAATCATTCGTAATCCGTACCCAATGACAACCATTAGAATCATTACCATCCTCACCTTGCTCGCCTTCAGTTCGAAGTCACACTCACAGGATATTTCAACAGAAAGAATAAAAAAGGACATCACCTATCTCGCTTCCGATAAACTCAAAGGCCGCGGCACAGGAAGCAAAGGGGAAAAACTCGCCGCGAAATATATCGCCAAACAATTCGAAGCAGCCGGACTCGCGCCGAAAGGAACGGACGGATATTATTATCCATTCAATTTCCGCTGCAATACCGATCCGAAGGATTCTACTTCCGCTATGCAGGATCGTCACGGAAAAGATGTGGTAGGTTATCTCGATAATGGCGCGGATTATACGATCATCATTGGCGCGCATTACGATCACCTCGGATTGGGCTACGACCACAATTCGCTCGATCCGAATCCTAAAGGAAAAATTCATAACGGCGCGGATGATAACGCTTCGGGAACGGCGGGCGTGATGGAACTCGCGCGCTATTACGCGGGAAACAATGTGAAAGAGAAATATAATATTCTCTTCATCTGTTTCTCCGGTGAAGAGCTCGGATTGTACGGCTCGAAAAAATTCTGCGAGAGTCCTACGATTGATCTTTCCAAAGTGGATTACATGATCAACATGGACATGATCGGCCGACTGAACGATTCCACAAAAATGCTCATGATCTACGGAGTGGGAACTGCTCCCGACTGGGTTCCGATGATCGATCAGTTTCACACGGTCTTTAAGATCAAAGAGGACAGTGCCGGTGTTGGTCCATCCGATCAGACTTCATTTTATTTGAAAAATATTCCGGTGCTGCATTTCTTCACGGGCCAGCACGCCGATTATCACAAACCGAGCGACGATGTGGACAAAATAAATTTCGACGGAGAAAAAATGGTGCTGGAATTCATCATCAACATCGAAACCTCGACGGAGAAACTGGACAAACTGCAATTCCTCAAAACGAAGAATCCCGACATGGGATCACATTCCTATAAAGTAAAAATGGGTGTGATGCCCGATTATACTTTTGAAGGACCGGGCCTTCGCGTGGATGGCGTTACCGATGGAAAACCGGCCGCTGCTGCAGGAGTGAAACAGGGCGATATCATTCTCAAACTCGGCGATCACGACATCAGCAACATGAGCGATTACATGAATGCACTCGGAACGTTCAAAGTCGGTGACACTACCACACTCAAAGTAAAACGCGGCGACCAGGAACTCGACCTGAAAGTCACTTTCTGAGTTAACTTTGCGTTGACTTTGGGGCTTAGCGCCTTTGCAGCAGATTATGGGATCGAAAATTCTTATCAAAAACGCAACACTCGTCAACGAAGGAAATACATTTTCTTCCGACGTACTCATCGTTGACGATAAGATCGTTTCCATTGCAAAAGAAATTCCCGCTGACGAAAACACAAATGTCATTGACGCGCTCGGATTGTATTTACTTCCCGGCGTGATCGACGACCAGGTTCATTTCCGCGAACCGGGATTGACGCACAAAGCAGATATTCATTCGGAGTCGCGTGCTGCAGTTGCCGGTGGAGTAACGTCCTTCATGGATCAGCCGAATACAGTTCCGCCTGCGGTCACGGTGGAATTGCTCGAGCAGAAATACAAACGCGCTTCGGAAGTTTCGCTGGCGAATTATTCTTTCTTCATGGGAACATCCAATTCCAATCTCGACGAGATCAGGAAAGTGGATCCCACGCAGGTTTGCGGACTCAAAGCCTTTCTCGGATCATCCACCGGAAATCTGCTCGTGGATAATGAAAAACATCTCGATGATATTTTCCGCGAAGTGAAAATGCTCATCGCTGTTCACTCGGAAGATGATCCGATGATCAAGGCCAATCTCGAAAAATATAAAGCGCAATTCGGGGAAAATATTCCCGTGGAAATGCATCCACTTATCCGCAGCCGCGAAGCCTGTGTGAGCATGACAAAGAGAACGATCGCCCGCGCGAAGAAATTCGGAACACGCCTGCATATATTTCATGTTTCCACCGCCGATGAAGTTGCGCTGTTCGATAATTCCATTCCGCTGAAAGAAAAAAATATCACTGCGGAGGCCTGCGTGCATCATCTCTGGTTCTCCGATGAGGATTACAAGACAAAAGGAAATCTCATCAAATGGAATCCGGCGGTGAAAACGGCGAAAGACCGTGAAGCCATTTTCCAGGGCGTGCTCGATAACAGAATTGATGTCATCGCGACCGATCACGCGCCGCACACGCTCGAAGAGAAAAAGCAGAATTATCTGAAAGCTCCATCGGGCGGACCGCTCGTGCAGCATTCACTCGTGGCGATGCTCGAAAAAGTTCGCGAGAAGAAAATTACTATTGAAAGAGTAGTGGAGAAAATGTCGCACGCCGTGGCCGAACTTTTCCGGATTGAAAAACGCGGATTCATCCGTGAAGGCTATTTCGCAGATCTCGTGTTGGTCGATCTCAATTCTCCGTGGATCGTTTCAAAAGAAAATATTCTCTCCAAGTGCGGATGGTCGCCATTCGAAGGACAGATCTTTCACGCACGCGTGACGAAGACGCTGGTGAACGGGAATGTGGTTTATGAGAATGGAAAAGTTGCCGAAGGAAAAAGCGGGATGCGCCTCACATTTTCCGCCTGATTCAAAATGCCATTTTTATCCTGAGAAAAATGGAGTTGTAGATTCCCCTGTAAATGTTTTGTTGTGAAGCGAAGAATGATTGCGCAGTCAGGCTCAGTTCCCAATTATCGGAGATCGAATAAGAAAGAGAAGGTAATGCCACGACCGTATTATCCGCAGGTGAATACATACACGCGAGTGTTCCTGCAAGGATTGGTGTAAATGCTTTCGAAGCCTGGATGAAAAGCGTATAACGGAAAGGCATCAGGTTCTTTGCAGAAAGAGTGGCCGAGCTAAAATTGTAAAGAAGCGGGAAATGATCCTTTCCGCCGCTGTTGTACAATGCGGAAATGCAGAAATAAATTCCATGGCGGAATGCATAATCGATCGTGACGGAAGTATTCAGCACACCGCTCGTATCTGCGAAGTTGTCGCGGGGATGAAAATAAGTTGCTTCACCTTTGAAACCTGCATTCCCGATGTTGCCCGCCCATCCTGTTCCCGCCGTCACATCATCATTGTAAATTCCCGCGAAGAACTGAATGTCGTAATTCCATTTGTTGAAACGATAAAGCAACGCGCCCACCTGGTCATGTTCGTTCTTCCCCGGACGGTATGCCGCCTCGAATGATGAAAAACCGGAACGCAGGTAGTGGATCCGCACCGCATCCGAACCGGGACGTTCTTCATAATCAAAATCGAAATAATTGAACGTGTTGAAAATGTCATTCGGCGTCCAGATCGTATTGATGCCCCAGTTGATCCGCTGGCGACCGACGGTCATGTCCCACTTTCCATAACGGAAATTCACGGAAGCGCGATCGATCGTACTGTTAAGTACAAGCGCAGGTTCATCGACCCACGTTTTTGAAAGATCAAAGAGATCAGAATTATTTTTCAGCATCGCCGCAAAACCAGGAGTCGATCTCACCGTTTCGCCATAATACAGCCGATTGCGCATTTCCAGTCTTGCCGTGATATGCGAATTCAGATCGTAACGCAGATTGATCCTGTTGTGAAGGAGATTCCCTGTGATCAGATCTTTCGTATTCTTTGTGAAGGAAGTCTGCTGAAGATCTTTCACATAACCACTCACATGAAATTTATGCGGTACGCTGACAGCGGAATCCTGCTGCATGTATCCTGCGACCGGAAAACAGGTGATCACCAGGATCAGAAATGTTATATCCCGGAACGAAGTTTTCATTTTGTAACATCAGATGCAATTCTTCCGTCGACCAGTGTGATGACGCGCCGCGCTTTATCGATCACACGCTGATCATGTGTCGAAAAAATGAATGTTATTTTTTCTTCATGGTTCAGTTTTGCCATCATGTCGAGCAGGTTCGCTGCCGATTTTGAATCGAGGTTAGCAGTGGGCTCATCCGCGAGTACGAAGCGCGGTTTCGACGCGAGCGCACGGGCAACCGCCACACGCTGCTGTTGTCCGCCTGATAATTGTGCGGGCCTCGTATCAATGCGGTCGCTCAATCCTACTTCGTTCAGCAATTCGATCGCTCTCTTCTCCCGTTCACTTTTTGATTTCTTCTGCATGAGCATGATGAATTCTACATTCTCCTTCGCCGTAAGAACAGGAATGAGATTGAAGGCCTGGAAAACGAAACCGATATTGCTGAGACGGAAATCGATGAGTTTATTCTCACTCAAACGCGTGATATCCACTCCGCCGATGATCACTTCTCCTTTTGTCGGATAATCGAGTCCGCCGATGATGTTGAGCAAAGTTGTTTTTCCCGAACCGGAAGGACCGACAAGCGCGACGAATTCACCTTCTTCGAGGTGAAGGTGAACATCATTCACCGCGTAAACGGGAACGGTTTCCGGGTTGTAGACCTTCGAGATCTGGTGTGCATCAATTACTGTAGCCATGAGTTTTAAATTTTACGGATAGCGACTGCCGGTTTCATCTTGAGTGCTTTCCTTGCAGGATAAATTGCGGAAATAATTGCCGCACCGGTGGTCATCAGTGCGACGGGTAAATACATGGAAGCATCAAGTTCGGGACGGATCACATTGCTGAAACCGTAACGGGCAAGTCCCTGTGAAAAAGCAGAGATGTCAATTCCGTGATTGCCGAAATAGCTAACCGAAAGTTCGGTCAGCAGCAATCCTGCGGGAATGCCGATCATCACCAGTAAAATTGTTTCCAGGATGATCATGGAGAACAATCGCCACCTGTTGAGCCCGATCGCCATCAGGATCCCGATCTCGCGCTGACGTTCCAGTACGGCCATGAGCATCGTATTCACAATGCCGAACATGAGTGCAAGCAGAATGATCGCAATGAAAATGTACATGTACTGTTTGAAAGAATCGATCACCAGTTCGAGTTCTGGAGAAAGATCTTTCCAGGTCTGCACCAGCAAGGCTGGATTTTGTTTCTGCAGTTCTGCAGCGTAACCGTCGCACGCATCATCATTTTTCAGCAGGATGGCGATCTCGTGAATTTCATTTCCTGTTCCGAGCAGATCAGCGATCTCTTCTTTGCGGGTGAAAACAGTGCTTTCATCAAAGGAAGAATTACGCGAACGGAAAATTCCGGCGATGCGGAACGATCCGGCGGTGATCTCACCCGTCTTCGACTGAAAAGTAAGAACGACTTTGTTGTGGAGTTTGACACGCAGCTTGACCGCCAGTTTTTCCCCGATCAGGATCTCATTCTTTTTTCCGTCGGTGAAGTAATTTCCTTCGATGAGATTCCTGCTGATCGAACTGACCTTTTCTTCATCTTCCGGATTGA
>DATJEX010000426.1:0-6682 GCA_035496135.1 Bacteroidia bacterium | reverse complement strand
ACACTGCTTGGTGTGAATGCGATCTCCGATCCTTCAGGAAACGATTCGATCAACGATCGTGAATTGGAAACACAGACCAATATTTTCTACGTTCAGAATCGCAACGTGAACGCGGTGCAGAATGATCAAACGGCAGGAAATGAAGGATTCGTCAGCTCACTCAATCCCGGAACTTTTTCACGCGAAACACAAACCGGCGGCGGTGCCTATTTCTTCCCGGTCGGTTCCAGCATCAACATCACGCGTTATCGCCCGGTGATGCTCACGAATACCGGTGCTGCATCGAACGACGAATATCACACACGCTTCATCAACTGGGATGCCGATGTGGATAATTTCATCCGCGCACAGAACGACGGACTCGAATGTCTTACCAACGATACATTTTATCACGCAATAGATCGTGCTGTTGGAAATGATCCGGCTGACATCACGCTCTATTACATTCCTGCTGCCGATGGTAACTGGGATGGCATGGCGCACTGGAGAACATCGTCGTCCAACTGGAACGACATGAGTACCGTGAGCATGGGCACAGTAGGAACATTCACCACGATGACCCGCGCGGCATGGGCATTCGCTACTGCAGGTTTTCCTTATCTTCTTACACAACTTACACCTGCTGCACCGACTATCACTTGTCCGACTTTCTGTGAAAACACGAACGGAAATCTATTCACCGCAACTGGTGGTGGAGCTGGAAGTACTTATACATGGACGGTTCCTGCGAATGGAAATATCGCGAATGGCCAGGGATCAGATTCACTTTATGTGGACTGGACAACAGGAACGAATAACGTGACCGTTGTTTACCAGGATCCGGGCGGATGCCAGTCATTGCCTGCTTCATGTTCTCCAACTGTGAATCCGAATCCAACAGCTGTGATCACCACCGATACAACCAACAGCGGACCATGGGCGAGCACATGGAATTTCATTGGTAATAACGGTGTGACCGGATGGAACTGGAGTTTCGGAGACGGAAACACTTCCACTTCACAGAACGCGACAAATAATTACACCGGTGCCGGAACATACACTGTGACTCTCACCGTTACGGATGGCAATGGTTGTATCGATACCGCACAATCCATTGTCACCGTACTCGAAGGAATTCTTATTCCGAACGTATTCTCACCGAACGGGGACGGAACAAATGATGAATTCTTTATTCCGAACAGCGGCCTGAAAGAATACAAGATCGAGATCTACGATCGCTGGGGAGTGAAAGTATTTGAATCCGAGGCACCGGAAATTCACTGGGACGGCCGCTCAACAGCTGGCTTGCCATGCACCGACGGAACGTATTATTACGTGCTGCATGCGGTGTCAAACACACACGATTACAGCACCACAGGATTCCTGACACTCATCGCTTCACTGAAGCAATAAAAGAAGTAACAATAGAAAACCGGTTCAGCGATGAGCCGGTTTTTTTTATGATCGAAACCCATGCGGTCAACACTGCTTTTCTTTTTACTCGTTTTTCCAACCGCGCTTTTTTCCCAACGCAGATTTTCTCACGCGCATCATTACACCTCGCACTGGAAGAACAATCAGACCATCGAAAAAGAAGGAACGGGATTCGGAGCATGGCTGAATCAGTATGGCGCGCTGGGTGGAGGAATAATCGTTGAATATGGCGATGCGTATCCGCTTATTTCGTGGAATCAGCAGGTATATTTCATGGCCGACTGTGATTTCAGGTTATCCGCGATCAAACATACCAGTGCAGGAATCGGTGGATCGGTAGCCGCGGAGTTTCGCATTTACGATCGTTCACACAAATACGCGCGTTACGGGATCGAAGCTTCGTGGGGACTGAACGGAATGCTGTATGTGAACGAGCATGATGATGCGATCGGGCATATCCTGTACGGAGGGAATTGGTACCGCGCAGGATTCATTCAGTCGAAACATGTAATTGGTGATAAAGAATATTATGCGGAATTCCAGTACTGGCAGAACAACTGGTACGTGTCGTTCGGTTTATCAATGGAAGGATTCAACAGGAAGCACAGTACACGTCACGTGAGAGCGAAATTCTGATCTTATCACTTTCCGAAAAAAGCATTCGATTCGTCAATGAATTTCAGCAATTCCTCTTTGCCTCTTTTTGTTTCGGAAGAAGTGAGAAAGTAAACAGGGAATTCCTCCCATTTTTCCAGCATCGCTTTTTTGAAAGCAGAAATATGTTTGGGAAGTTGTGATTGCGCCACCTTATCACATTTCGTGAACACGATACTGAAGGGCATATTGATGTCGGCGAGATCTTCCATGAATTCCAGATCAAGTTTCTGCGGAGTGAGCCGTGAATCCACCAGCACAAAAACATTCATCAGGTTTTCGCGGCCGATGAGATAATTGCTGATCATCTTGTCGAATACACTTCGTTTCTCTTTCGAAACTTTTGCATAACCGTATCCCGGCAGATCCACCAGGTACCATTTTTCATTGACAAGAAAATGATTGATCACCTGCGTTTTTCCCGGGCGCGAAGAGATCTTCGCCAGGCCTTTGATGCCGGTAAGCATATTGATGAGTGAAGATTTTCCAACGTTGGACCGGCCGATGAAAGCATATTCCGGCTTATCCGGTTTCGGACAATTGATGAGCTTAGCACTGCTGCTGATGTAAGTGGCCGAAGAAATTTTCAAGCGGAATTATTTATGACGGCTGACGTAAGTGGAAACGTGCCGTTCTTTTTTTGTTGGATAAATATCTTCGATCTTCACCATGATCCCGGTTTCATCCACATCACCGAACTCATCATTCACCGCGCATCCGAAATTGCGCATGGTCGCGCTCAGGTTCATGTACGCGTTCACGAGCGGAGGAATATTCTCGCCGAGTTCACGCACGTGCTGATTGAGGATGCGATGCCCGTCTTTATAGGAAAGATCTCCCAATTCATTTTCGAAAGCGGTCACATCCGTTTTTTTCTCTACGGGGCGAAGCGGCAGAACAAGTTTGTCGGGATCCGGAAAATAATGATCCATGAAATGAAGGATGAGATCACGCGCCTTCACATTGAAATGACGATACGTGGTGACTTTGCCGAAGAAATAGCGGATCCCAGGATTATCGACAACGAGTGCGCCGAGCCCATCCCACAAATTGTCGAGTGAAAAAAGTCCTTTGCGGTTGCTTGCGGATGGCTGGTATGCCGGAACGACGAAGGAACGTCCGAGTTCGATCGTATAGGGAAGGAATTCTTTTTTGAATTTTTCGCTGAAAGAAAATAATTCTGTTGTAGCGAGATGATAATTCCCGTCTTGCGACAAAGCATCCGCGCATTTGATGAAGCGGTAGCCGCCAACGATCTCACCCGCTTCAGGATTCCAGACGATGAGCTGTTCGTAACATTTCTCGCAGGTATCAAAATCATCCAGGTCACAATCTTTTCCTGTTCCGCCTCCTGCATTCCGGAACGTCAATTCGCGCAAACGCCCGATCTCGCGAAGTGTTCCGGGCGCATTGTGAATATTGACTATATAGATCTCATTCGTTCCATTGTTTCCTTTGCGTACGAAGGTGCGTTCATTCAGCTCCTGCCGGAGTATATCTTTTGAAACGGGTTGGATCAATGGTGATTCGCCTTGTTGCATTGGATGTTCAGTAGATCGGGCCTTTTCTTCCTTCGCCGATCGCATAGACCTGTTCTTTGACGATCTGTGCCCATTCTTTGTGTGATCTGGAACGGTCGAAGAATTTCGGATCGATTGCTTTCCCAAAGGTAATGGTAATTGTTTTATTCCGCTGACGGAACATCTCATCGCAGAGATAAAACATCTCGATATTCGCTTTTATCCCGAAGAATTTTCTCCATCGCGCGAGATTGTAAAACCAGTTTGAATTCTTTCCTTCAATATGGACCGGGATAATTGGCTTGTTATACTGGATCGCTTTGGCGATAAAACTTTTTTTCCATTCAAGATCAAGGATCTTCCCTCCCTGTTTCCTGGATACAAGGCCAGCCGGAAAGATCAGCACCGCTTTGTCGGACCGGTATGTCTCTTCAATTTGGGCGAGTGCGTTCTGTGTACCGTGTTTGTTCACCGGGATGAAAATCTCATTCATGGTTCCGAGCGAAAGAAGAATATCATTGACCGGGAATAACATATCAGATCTCTTCCGGGAGACAGCGATCATGAACGCGAGCCCGTCAAGTCCACCCAGCGGATGATTGGAGGCGATGATGCAGCCATTCTCCGCAGGGATATTTTCCACCCCGTTGAACACCAGTTTGAGATCGAAAAAATCCATCACAGTCTGCGCGAACACCACATTCCTTTTTTCTCCATGCTCCGCGAAAAAAACATTCACTTCATCTTCATGCAGGATGCGTTTGATGTAACGCAGCAAAAATCCGGGTAGCCACTTCAGCAGCTTTGGATTTTTAGAGGCGATGATCTTCTCTACATCTATGAACTTCTCCTTTTTCACCTCACAAAAATAACAGGGTTTTCAACTGGATGAACGGGTTCATTTTATTCTTGTTTTATTGAATAGTCATATACCTCTTACGAATTCAATTTTTCACTATCGGTGTTCTGATTCAGGCTTCGGAAAGCCCCGATCGTTTCTGAATGATCCTGAGAATGAATTTCCCCAATGAAAAAGGTAAATCAGCGTGGCAGATCGACTGGAAAATGGCCTTCGCGGCCAGGCTGGATCGTTTCATTGGTGGAACATATTGTTGTTGATTTCTCCCACCGTGTGCGACAAACCCTGCATGCGCTGAAAGCCAGTATTCATAAGGGTTTCGGGCCAATGATAAACCTCTTTCGTTCATCAGGACATCTAAAGTGGGGAAGTTATCAACAAAAGTGGAGAAATGTGGGAAAATGTGGGAGAAATATCCATAATTTTACCTCTCAATAACCGGAAAATGAACAACCTGATCGGTGTTTACGAATGCAGTATTGACGCGAAGGGGCGATTGCTCCTTCCTGTTGCATTCAAAAAACAAATGCAGGCCCTGCTCAGAAAAGGATTTGTAGTCAAGAGGAGTGTGTTTCACAAATGCCTCGAACTCTATCCGATGAAAGAGTGGGAATCGCTTGTGAAGGATGTGAATAAGCTCAACCGGTTCAGGAAAAAAAATGTCGACTTCATCCGCATGTTCAACGCAGGTGTGAAGCCGGTGGAACTGGACAGTTCGGGGCGCGTGCTTTTGCCCAGAGATCTTGTCACGTACGCCGGTATCTCCCGCAGCATCGTGATGTCAGCAGCTGTGAATATGATCGAGATCTGGGACAAGGATCGGTACGAACAAACGATCAATGATCCTAATGTGGATTTCGGCTCGCTGGCAGAAGATGTAATGGGAAGCATGGGTAACAAAGGAGAAGATGTCGACTTACCATAGTCCCGTTCTTTTACATGAATGCCTTGAAGGATTGAACATCCGCCCGGCAGGAATCTATGTTGATGTCACATTCGGTGGCGGAGGGCACTCGAAAGAGATCCTGAAAAAACTGAATGACAAAGGAAGACTCATAGCATTCGACCAGGATGCCGACGCGGTCGCCAACAGGATCGATGATCCAAGGTTCACCCTGATCGAAAAGAATTTCTCTTCACTGAAGAGCGAATTGCAGAAGATCGGAATTGAACAGGTCGATGGAATTCTTGCCGATCTCGGGATCTCCTCACACCAGATCGACGAAGCAGCGCGCGGATTCTCGACAAGATTTGAAGGGCCGCTCGATATGCGGATGGACAGATCTCAGAAACTGACAGCGGCCGATGTGGTGAATGAATACGAAGAGCACGAACTGAAAAGAATTTTCAGAACGTATGGCGATATAGATAACGCAGGCCGCCTCACCAGGCTGATCACTTTGGCGAGAAGTGAAAGAAAGATCAAAACGATCACCGATCTGAAAACAGCGATCGAGGAGTGCACACCAAAAGGAAAAGAATTCAGGTACCTGGCAAAAGTTTTCCAGGCCCTCAGAATAGAAGTGAACCAGGAGATGAACGCATTGAAACAACTGCTTGAACAATCTTCATCGGTGCTTGCACCGGGAGGAAGGCTCGTGGTCATCTCTTATCATTCACTCGAGGACCGGATGATGAAGAACTTTTCGCGGTCGGGAAATATTGATGGAAAGATCGAGAAGGATTTTTTCGGGAACCAGATCACCCCATTTGTACTGGTCAATCGGAAACCGATCGTACCATCTGAAAAAGAAATTGAATTGAACAGTCGCGCGAGAAGTGCCAAACTGAGAATAATTGAAAAATCAGTCCGCCATGGCGGACACACCGCCGAAGCGGGTTATGTCGAAAAACACGATTAAAGAAGTAAACGAAACACCACAGAAACCGAAGCAGAAAAGCGGCGGAGGGAATATCGTCACCCGTAGTGTAGGAGCAGTTTTAAGCGGAGCATTCCTCTCGAGAGAAAAAACGATCCGCGCACTTCCATTCATTTTCTTCATCACCTTCATCGCACTCTGTTACATCGCCAACGGTTATTACGCCGAAGAACAGATCCGCAAGCAGAACAAACTCACGAATGAGATCAAGGATCTCTATTCGGATTATGTCATTTCCCAATCCGATCTCAGCGCCATCAGCACACGTGATCCTGTGGCGAAACGTGTGCGCATACTCGGACTCAAGGACACTCTGCAGAAAACAAACATCATCCGTATTCACAAACTCGACTCCG
>DATJEX010000425.1:0-13959 GCA_035496135.1 Bacteroidia bacterium | reverse complement strand
GCTTCACAGATGCGCAGGAATTCCATCGCACTTTCCACCATTCCAAGCGGTGTGTCGCCATAACGGGAAAGAATGCGGTCACTCAGCGAACCATGATTCGTTCCGATGCGCATAGCTGTTCCGTATTCCTTGCAGACTTTGATCAGCGGAATGAAACGTTCACGGATGCGATCGAGTTCCGCGTAGTAACTCGCGTCGGTGTATTCGATGTGCTCGAATTTTTTCCTGTCGGCGTAATTGCCGGGATTCACACGCACTTTCTCCACAATTCTCGCTGCGAGTTCCGCTGCGTTCGGAGTGAAGTGGATATCTGCAACGAGCGGAGTCCTGTATCCGCGTGCGCGCAATTCTTTTTTTATCGCTTCTAAATTCTTCGCCTCATTCATACTCGGCGCGGTGATGCGCACATATTCGCAACCGGCTTCTATCATGCGGATGGATTGTTCCACCGTGGCTTTCGTGTCGAGCGTATCGCTGGTCGTCATCGACTGCAAACGGATCGGATGTTCTCCGCCCATCGGCACATCGCCGATATTCACCACGCGTGTTTTCCACCGTGAATATTCGGTGAGAGAATCACAGTACGGAAGGAAGGAAGGCATTGGTACAAAGATAAGCTGAAGGGGGAGGATTACGGATTTTTACGGAGAATACAGATTACGAATTCAGACAGATTAACAGATAGGACCTGTTCAGTATATCGGTTTTACATCTGTAATCTGTAATTTCCGTGTTATCTGTAATCCTTCCCTATTTCCGCATTTTCATCCATCCATTCAAAAAGACAGTCGAGAAAATAATACTTACCCCAACGTAAAACCATCGTGAAAGATCCTTGTCCTCGTGGAGCAGGATCAGCGCGAGAATGGTCCCGTAGACAGTTTCCAGGTTCAGCGTGAGTGAAACAGTATACGGACTCACCGTTTTCAGAATGTGGAGTGAAAGAAGAAATGGAACTGCTGTTGCGGCAATGCTAAGTACGACCAGGTAGAAAAGATCTTCACCCGACATGGCCATCCATGGCCCATTCCACGGTTTGAAAAGCAAAACAAAAACACTCATCGCCACGAACGCCCACGCGATCTCATAAAACGACATTTTCATTCCGTCGTGTCCTTTCTGAACGAGATATCCGTTCATCACGGCGAGCAGGGAAGAAGTGAGCGCGGCAATGATCCCAAGGATAATCCCGAGCGTGTATTTGGTTTCCACGTTGAAGATCAGGAACAGCGCACCCACTACCATCGCCCCGAAAACGAATTCATAGGCCCTGAGTTTTCTTTTCATGAAGACCGGTTCGATCATCGCGGTGAAGAGCGAACCTGTGGCGAAACAGGCGAGTGTGACCGAAGCATTGCTCACTTCAATGGAAAGATAGAAAGTGATCCAGTGAATGGTCAGATCGAGAGCGACGAGGAAATAAATAAGGGCTTGTTTTCGCGTGATCCGGAGGGAAACCTTCCTTATGAGCAGGTAAGCAATTATCCCGACCAATGCTATCGGAAGACGCAGCCACACCAGCTTGAAAGCCGACATGTGCCGGGTGATCAATTTGCCGAGGATGGCGGTCCAGCCCCATATGAATACGGTCAGGTGAAGTAAAAGGTAACTCCGTCGGTTCTCGGACACTGCGAAAAGTTGAAAGCCAAAGGTAGCCATTCGGAACAGCCCGAAACTCTTAATTTTGAGTACGTAAGGAAAATTAAAAACACATTGTATGAACTATTCGGCTCTTCCATCTTTGTATAGGTTAAAACACATGAATCATCTGAAACATATCCTGGTCGCGTTCACGCTTCTCTTTTCGGGGATGAGCAAAGCACAGAGTTGCTCCGGCGATTTCAGCTGGCTCGTGAACGGGCTCGATGTTTCTTTCATCGGCACCACTTCTCCGAATGTAACAAACGTGGTGTGGGACTTTGGCGATGGTAATTACGATTACACCGGATCTCAATATACATCTCACACTTATTCTTCACCGGGGACTTATACCGCATGCATCATCGTGTATGATTCCATACAGAGTTGTGTCGATTCTACCTGTCACACTTTCGTGCTCGATTCCTGTTATGGCTATTTCACTTATTCCATGAATGGATTGAACGGAAATTTTTACGGCAATACAGTAGGTACGACAGGCAACGTAGTTTATCAATGGAATTTCGGCGACAATACCACATCAAGCCAGCAATCGCCAACGCATACGTTTGCTCAAGCCGGCAACTATACGGTTTGTTTCGCCTACTACGATCTTTCCAACGGATGTTCGGATAGTGTGTGCATGCCTGTTTCAACCGGTGGTTGTTTCGCCGATTTCACGGAGATCGATTCAATGGGTTACGCGTTCTTCATCAATCAATCTTCGTTGGGTCAATCCGGTTATTACACATGGGATTTCGGTGATGGAAGTCCGCCCGATTATTCTTACAACCCTTCACACGTTTATCCTTCGCCGGGAACATACCAGGTTTGCCTCACCGCATACGATTCCATGCAGAACTTCTGCGACTCCACCTGTCATATGGTTTACATAACCCAGGTCGCGGGGATCGAAAACAAGATCATTGCCGAACAACTTTCGGTTTCACCAAATCCGGCTTCGGGCCAGGTGAATATTTCTTTCTTCATGGATGAAAACGCCGAAGTGAATATTTCGCTCTTCGACCTCGAAGGAAGAGAAGTACAGAAAATACTCAACAAGAATTTAACTGCCGGGCCATACACAGAAACGATCAATACCGCCGGAATACCTTCAGGAACTTATTTCCTGCGGTTGCAGTCAAAAAAGCAGATTGTCAATGCAAAACTTGTAATAGTTCAACAGCTCTGACATCACAACAATTTGCTTTCCTCCCCCGATTTCGTGTGTTTTTTGGGGGATAACCCAGGAGGGTAGCGACGGGAGACGCTACCCTCCATTTTTTTCAACCGACGTTGTCTCGCAGAGCTCGTCGAAGCGCGCTACCCTCCATTTTTTAGCCACAGATTGCACAGATTTGCACAGATTGGACGTTGACGCGTTTTGTAGATCGAAGAGCTCCATTTTTTAGCCACAGATAGCACAGATTTGCACAGATTGGACGCTGACGCGTTTTGTAGATCGAAGAGCTCCATTTTTTAGCCACAGATTACACAGATTTTCACAGATTGAACGCTGACGCGTTTTTGAGAATTTCACGAGTGAGAAGTTCTTCGGACCAAAGAATAATCTGTGAAAATCTGTGTAATCTGTGGCTAACTTTACGTCGTGCCTTCCAACATCTATCTCGATTTCAACGCGACAACTCCTGTAGACGAACGTGTGCTCGCCGAAATGCTTCCGTATTTCTCGAGGAATTTCGGAAACGCTTCGAGTAAAACGCATGGCTTCGGTTGGGTAGCGGCAAATGCGGTGGAAGAATCGAGAGCAAAAGTGGCCGGATTGGTCGGTTGTGAAAAGCAGGAACTCATTTTCACTTCCGGTGCAACAGAATCCATCAATCTTGCACTGAAAGGAATTTATTCCGCTTACAAACAGAAGGGAAATCATTTCATCACGGTGAAGACGGAACATAATGCGGTCCTGAATACCTGCGAAGTTTTGCAGCAATCCGGAGCGGAAGTCGACTTTTTGAATGTGGATCACGAAGGAAAGATCGACATCGCGGAACTGAAAAAAGTATTGAAGAAGGAAACGGTCTGCGTGGCGGTGATGCTGGCGAATAATGAAACTGGAACACTGCAGAACATCCGTGAAATTTCGGAAGCGGTTCACGCGAATGGTTCCATTTTATTTTCAGATACCACACAAGCCATTGGGAAGATCCGTGTCGATGTGAAGGAAATGGGAATTGACGCCGCATGTATCTCCGCTCATAAAATTTACGGCCCGAAAGGAGCCGGTGCGCTTTTCCTCAATAGAAAAGATCCGCGTGTGAATGTGGTCGCGCAGATGCATGGTGGCGGACACGAGCGCGGGCTGCGCGCGGGAACACTCAACGTTCCGGGGATCGTCGGACTCGGTAAAGCAGCGGAAATTGCGAATGAAGAATGGTGGAATGATGCGCAAAGAATTTCTGCCATGCGGACGAAGATGGAACAGAAGATCCAGGATTGCGGAAACGTCATCATCAATGGAAGTATCAAGGACCGGTTGCCGAATACTTCCAATCTCACGATCAAAGGCATCAAAGCAGATAAACTTATTTCTTCTTTACCGAATCTCGCGCTCGCTACGGGTTCCGCATGCACATCCGCATTGCCCGAGCCTTCGCACGTATTGCGCGCCATGGGCATCAGTGAAGAAGATGCCTACAGTTCTATCAGGATCTCATTGGGAAAAACCACAACAGATGAAGAATGGAAATTTGCGGCAGATGAGATCTGTAACCAAATCAGGAAAATGCGTTATTAATGAAAGTGAAAGTGAAGGTGAAAAGGGATTCTGCATATAGCTGGTTTTCGCATCCCTTTTCACCTTCACTTTTACATTCACGCACAACTGTTAATTAAATCTCTTTTCACCTTCACTTTCACCTTCACATTTCACATAGTTTTGAAAACTAAAATCCATCTTTCTCCCGTTATTACTCTGATGAAACGTCTCCTCCCGATCATTTTCCTGTTTATCACCGCCGGACTTTTTTCCCAATCGACCATTCCTACCGGTCCGAAACAGAAAAAGAAAAAAGGTTCAACATTCGTTGCATCTTCCAAGCCGATCAAAAAAACGGAATACTGGGACGAGGACGGAAAGCATAAGAAGAGTGATATCTATTACGTGGGCGACATCAAGCAGGGCAAATGCACGTTTTATTTCTACAATGGGAAAATAGATCACACCGGCGCGTACAAATACGATCTCGAGGACAGCACCTGGAATTATTATTTCGAAGACGGAGCGAAAAAAGGAGTGGAACATTATTTCCAGGGGAAGAAGAACGGTTCGGCTAAATACTGGTTCGAGAACGGACAACTCGCGCTCGTGTGCAGGTATGTGGGCGATCTTCCGGACAGCACCTGGGTGACGTATTACGATGATGGAAAAACAAAAAGCATTGAACAGTTCAGCGCGTACATGGGCGATTTCAATTATGTGTCGCACAAGAACGGGCACTTCCAGTACTGGAATGAGAAAGGCGTGCAGACCGAAGACGGATATTTTGTGAATGATACGCTGGAAGGCGCGTACACCGAATGGTTCTCCAATGGAAAAAAGAAACAGGAAGGGCAGTACAAAAAAGGAGCAAAGACCGGCAAATGGTCGGAATGGTATTACGACGGATCTCCATTGCAGAATGTGGAATACGTGGGCGAAGATCAGCTCGTGTGGGACCTCTGGAGTGAAGCCGGAAAGCAGGTCATCAGGAATGGTTATGGAAAAATGCTGCTCGTGTATGATGACGGCCACACCGAAGCAGAAGGAATTTACCGCGATGGAATGCGCGACAGCACCTGGACGTTCTACACCGAATCAGGCGCCATTGATTTCAAAGACGAATTCAAAAAAGGGAAGAAGAACGGAACATCGCTGCACTGGTATCCCGATGGGAAAAAGAGTATCGAAGGAACGTATCTCGATGATCAGAAAACAGGAACGTGGACCTGGTACAAGGAAGATGGTACAATGTACATGCAGGGAGAATTCGCGCATGATATCCGCAGCGGCCACTGGAAAACGTGGTATGACAATTTCGATCAGCTGAAGATGGATGGCTATTACAAGGATGATAAAGAAGACAGCGCGTGGACCTTCTGGTACAACAATGGGAAAGTATACAAGCAGGGCAGTTTCAAAGCAGGTGTGAAAGAAGGCCTCTGGACTTTTTACTTCGAGAACGGACAGAAACTGCAGGAAGGAAATTACCTGCACGATCTCAATGACGGCCCCTGGACTTCGTGGTATGACAACGGGCAGATCAAAGACGAGGGTTCGTTCAACAAAGGTTTATTGATCGGCGAATGGAACGGATGGTATGACAATGGCAAACAGAATTATTCCGGCAAATACAATGATACCGGGAAGAAAGTAGGTGAGTGGTCGTTCTGGTGGGACAATGGAAAACTGCATCAGCAGGGTTCTTACAAACAGGGAGTGCAAACCGGAAGATGGTCTACGTGGTACGATTCCGGATACCTGGATGAAGTGGGAAATTACAAAGAGGGAAAAACAACCGGCAAATGGAAATTCTATTATGAGACCGGCGCGTTGAAAACCGTCGCGAAGTACAAACAGGGAAAGATCTATGGCAAGACCACGAATTATTACATGACGAACACGGTGCAGAGCATCACGCACAATAAATTATACATCGAGAAACAATACGTACTCACTAAACCGAACGGAAAGAAAGTGTACAAGAAACTGATGACGAGCAAGCCGAACGGAACATGGGTGTATTACGATGAGAAGGGAAAAGTGCTGAGCAAGATCAAATACAAAAAAGGCGTAAAAGTGAATTGAATGAGAAACGCCCCGGTTGATCGGGGCGCTTCCTTCATGGGTTGTTCTATTACGAGGTTTTCCTTTTTAGCTTTTTGAAATGCGGATCATTCGGATGGTCGAAATGCCTTCTTGCATGCGGCTGATGATGCACACTGGGCTCATCACTCTTTTTACTTTGCCCGGCGCCGAAAAACCACGCAATAAGTATGATCGCCACAATGAGAGCGATATAGAGTAAAATCTCTCCTGCTGATACGGTATTACTGGTATCAGTTGCTTTTGGTGCTTCAGCAAAGAGATGATTCGTTTGCAGGAGCATAAGGAAGAATGGAACTGCGACCATCGGTCGAAATCCCAGGGGTCCACGGATTTTGTTGCTCGGTATCATAACGTTACGGGTTTTAGTGAAACGTATGCGCCTTTTCCGGGAGTTTGAAATGGCAATCAAATAAAGAACTTAATCGGGTAAAAAACGTTACCCGTCGGTTACTTTTACGTATTAGACGAAACAAGGTTTCTAAGGTTGCCCTTGCATTTGACGAAATACCGTAGTATATTTGCATCCTGTTTTACATAGAGAAGAAAGATCAGGGGACGATAGTCCCCTGTTTTTTTGCCATGATCAGTACAACTCTCATACGCCAGCTGGCCGAGCAGAAGCTCACCGACCCTTCCTTCGAAGGCACGTTCCTCGTGGATGTTACGGTCAGCGCGACCAATAAGATCCGCGTTACGCTCGATAATTTCCGCGGCGTAAATATCGCGGAATGCGTGGCCGTGAGCCGGTTCATTGAGAACAGTCTCGACCGTGAACAGGAAGATTTCGAACTCGAAGTAACATCGGCCGGATTGGATCAGCCCTTCCGGATCTTCAAACAGTATGAAAAGAACCTGGGAAAACTGGTGGATGTGAAACTCGCTGACGGACGCAAATTCGAAGGCAAACTCGTTGCAGCCACAGAGGAACAGATCGAGATCGAACAACAGTCCAAAGAAAGAATTGAAGGCAGAAAAGCAAAACAACTGGTCACGAAGAAACTTTCCTTCCCGTTCAGCGAAGTGAAAGAAACACGCGTGGTCATTAAATTCTGAGTATTCACCAAAATCAATAAACGGAAAGCAAAACCGATCACAATCAAATCAAAATGGAAAACATCAATCTTATCGAATCCTTCTCGGACTTCAAAGAGACCAAGAACATCGACCGTGCAACCCTCATGAGCATTCTCGAAGATGTATTCAGAAGTCTCATCCGTAAAAAATACGGCAGCGACGAAAACTTCGATTTCATTGTCAACCCCGAACGCGGTGACCTCGAGATCTGGCGCAACCGCGAGATCGTCGACGACGAATTCGCTGAAGACAGTTTTGATTATGATCCGAACAAACATATTTCCCTCAGCGACGCGAAAAAGATCGAACCCGATTTCGAGATCGGCGAGCAGGTAACGGACCGTATCGTACTCGATGATTTCGGCCGTCGTGCTGTACTTTCCATTCGCCAGAACCTCGTTTCACGCGTACTCGATCTTGAAAAAGATGCGCTGTACCGCAAATACAAAGAGCGTGTGGGCGACGTGATCACCGGCGAAGTCTATCAGGTCTGGAAAAAGGAAACACTCGTACTCGATGACGAAGGCAATGAACTCATCCTTCCGAAAACAGAACAGATCCCGGGTGACTTCTTCAAAAAAGGAGATACCGTTCGCGCCGTTGTCCTCAAAGTGGATATGCGCAACAACTCACCGGTCATCATTCTTTCCCGTACTTCTCCTTCTTTCCTCGAGAAATTGTTCGAGATGGAAGTTCCGGAAATCTACGACGGGCTCATCACCATCAAGAAAATTGTCCGCGAACCGGGCGAGCGTGCGAAAGTGGCAGTGGAATCCTACGACGATCGCATCGATCCTGTTGGAGCATGCGTGGGTATGAAAGGTTCACGCATTCACGGCATCGTCCGCGAATTGCGCAATGAAAATATCGACGTTATCAATTACACCGCGAACTCAACGCTTCTCATTCAGCGTGCACTTTCTCCTGCGAAGATCACTTCGGTGAAACTCGATGATGAAACCAAACGTGCGGAAGTGTACCTGAAACCCGACCAGGTTTCTCTCGCGATCGGAAAAGGCGGACATAATATCCGTCTCGCCGGAAGATTGACCGGATACGAGATCGATGTGTACCGCGATACCGATGAAGATGTGGAAGACGTTTCACTGGATGATTTCGCAGATGAGATCGAACAGTGGATCATCGATGAATTCAAATCCATTGGTTGCGACACCGCTAAAGCGGTCCTCGAACTTTCGGATGAAGAACTCGTAAAACGCACCGATCTCGAAGAAGAAACAGTGAAAGAAGTAAAACGCATACTCAAATCAGAATTTGAATAAACCAGCATGACAAAGCGGGAAAGCCATTTCTTTTCCGCTTTGTTTTACGAACTTTAAAGGCTCTTTCAGGGGGCATTATATGTCAGAAGCAGATAAAACAATTCGTCTTAGTAAAGTAAAAGGGGAGCTCAACGTTTCCCTCGACCGGATTTTTGAATTCCTTGATGAAAAGGGATTCAAGATCGACCGCAATCCTAACCAGAAGATCAGCGAGGATATGTACCGCGCCCTTCTCAAGGAATTCGCGCAGGACCGGGAAGAAAAAGAAGAATCAAAACTTGTTGGCCTTACCACCAAGACCAAGAAGGAATCGATCATCCTCAACGAGGATGCCACCAAGATCGATCGACGCAAGGACCGCGACCAGGACGAGATCCTGATCAAGGACATGAACAATCCTTCCAATAAATCGATGCCGGTTGAAAAAGAGAAGAAGAAAGAGAAGAAGGTGGAAGAAGTGATCCGCGCTGCACCGGAAAAAACAGTTGGTGTAAAAGTGGTATCGAAGATCGATCTCGAACCGGAGAAGACAAAAGCGAAAAAGAAAAAAGCGGAGGAAGAAAAGGAAAGTGCCGCTGAAAAGAAGAAAACAAAGAAGAAAGTTGAAGAAGAAGTAAAAGAGGTGATTCCTGAAACACCTGTTGTGGAAGTGCCGGAAACACCGGTCCCGCCACCACCTGTGGAAGAGGAATTGTTCCGCCGTTCGGTGGAGAAACTCGAAGGACCGAAGATCATGGGCAAGATCGAATTGCCGGTGAAGGAAGAAAGAAAAAAACCGGTCGCATCATCTTCGGCGCAATTCGAAGCAGATAAAAAGAAAAAACGCAAACGCATCCGCAAAGAAGGCGGACCTGTCACACATACCGAAGGAACCGGCCAGGCCGGACGAGGCGCACCACAACGCGGCGGCGGAAAAGGCCGTCCTGCAACGCGCGAACCAAAAGCGGAACTGACAGAAGAAGAAGTACAGAAACAGATCAAGGAAACACTCGCCCGTTTGAGTGGCGCAGGAAAATCCAAAGCTTCCAAATACCGTCGTGACAAACGGGACCAGGTTTCTCAGCGAATGGAACAGGAAGCAGCGGAGATCGAAGCACAGAAGGGCGTGTTGAAAGTAACGGAATTCGTTACGGCGAATCAGCTCGCTTCCATGATGAACGTGCCGGTCACGCAGATCATTTCCACCTGTATGAGTATCGGACTTTTCGTTTCCATCAATCAGCGTCTCGATGCGGAAACAATTTCCCTGCTCGCACAGGAATTCGGATACAAAGTGGAATTCGTGAGTGTCGAGGTGCAGGAAGCGATCAAGGAAGAAGAAGATAAACCGGAAGAACTGCTTGATCGTCCACCGATCGTTACCGTAATGGGTCACGTCGATCACGGTAAAACATCATTGCTTGACTACATCCGTAAATCGAATGTCATCGCAGGTGAGGCTGGTGGAATCACACAGCACATCGGTGCGTACAGCGTACAACTGGAAAACGGAAAGCACATCACGTTCCTCGATACACCGGGTCACGAAGCGTTCACCGCTATGCGTGCTCGTGGTGCGCAGGTAACAGACGTCGCGATCATCGTGGTCGCTGCCGATGATAGTGTGATGCCGCAAACAACGGAGGCGATCAATCACGCGCAGGCTGCGGGTGTGCCGATCGTTTTCGCGATCAATAAAATTGATAAGCCGGGAGCTAATCCCGATAAGATACGCGAAGCGCTTGCGCAGATGAATATTCTCGTGGAAGAGTGGGGTGGAAAATACCAGTGCCAGGAAATTTCCGCGAAGAAAGGACAGAACATTGATGTATTGCTCGAAAAAGTATTGCTCGAAGCAGATATGCTGCAACTGAAAGCGAATCCTGAAAAACGTGCGACTGGTGTCATCATCGAGTCGACGCTTGATAAAGGACGCGGATACACAGCGACAGTTCTCGTGGAGAACGGAACCATGCATGTGGGTGATGTTGTTCTCGCAGGATGTTACAGCGGCCGCGTGAAAGCGATGCACAACGAACGCGGACAGGATGTGGAAGCTGCAGGACCTGCAACCCCGGTTCAGATCCTCGGTCTGAGTGGTGCGCCGCAGGCGGGTGATCAGTTCAACATCATGGCTGACGAACGTGAAGCGCGTGACATCGCTACACGCCGATTGCAATTGCAGCGTGAACAACAGATCCGCACAACCAAACACATCACGCTCGATGAGATCGGCCGTCGCCTGGCGATCGGTGACTTCCAGGAATTGAACGTGATCATCAAAGGTGACGTGGATGGTTCCATCGAAGCGCTCGCCGATTCATTGCTGAAACTTTCTACTGAAAAAATCCAGATCCGCATCGTTCACAAAGGAGTCGGAGCAATTTCCGAGTCGGATGTGCTCCTCGCTTCGGCGTCGAATGCGATCATCGTCGGATTCCAGGTTCGTCCTTCTGTTAGCGCGCGTAAACTCGCGGAAACAGAACAGATCGATATCCGTTTGTATTCCATCATCTACAAAGCGATCGAAGAGATCAAAGCGGCGATGGAAGGAATGCTTGCACCGGAATTCGTGGAGAAGATCACGGGCAACATCGAAGTGCGCGAAGTGTTCAAGATCTCGAAGGTCGGAACGGTCGCGGGATGTTATGTGCTCGACGGAAAAGTCAACCGTCAAACCAAAGTGCGGATCATCCGCAACGGAATCGTGCTGCACGACGGAACACTTGGATCACTCAAACGTTTCAAGGACGATGTGAAAGAAGTGACCTCCGGTTACGAGTGCGGACTGAACATCGACAAGTTCGACAACATCGAAGTAGGCGACATCATCGAAGGATACGAGATGGTGGAAGTGAAAGGAAAATTGTAATCAGCCTTCGACAGGCTCAGTCTGACAATGAATAATTGATAATTCCCGCTGCTCAGGTTCATCAAGAGCAGCGGGATTTTTTTTGGAATGAAAAGCTATTGGGCAATCTTCCTCTTTTTGTTTCTCACCGCATACGGTTGTGGGAGTGAAGATCCTGCAGCGAAAGATCCAAACGATTCCGGTGTACCGGCAAACGACACAACAAGGCGGATTGAAAGTGAAGTGGCGCAGAATGGCTTTCCGCTGCTGGCCATAGAAGACACACTGGAAAATTTCATGAAGGGAAAGGGGTATTACGGAAGCGACGGAGATTTCATTCTTACCATTAAGGATACGTTTCATCTTGGAATACATTTCTTCGCCACCTTCACGGATTCGAATGATGACTTTGGAATCCAGGAGAACGGGATAGCCCTGCTCGACGACGATCATCATATTCTTGACACGTATTTATTTTCTATCGATTCAGTTGATGTGAATACGATTTGTTCGGAAGCGTTCACTGTTAAAGAAGATCGGGGAAAACTATCACTGCTTTATTCCGTTCTTTTTTCAGATGAACCGGGAAAAAAATACCTGGACAGCATAGAAAGTAAATACTGGGAATCCACCAGTGGCGGAATAAGGCCCGACCAGGATCATTATGGTTTCAGGGATATTCCTGCGAAGTATGTCGACACAGTTTTGTTCAAGAGGCAATTTATCATTGAGAATAACAAACTGGTGCTTTTCTCCCGGGAGTAAGATGTGATTCATTGCACAGAAATGCAGCATTCACCGGGGAGCTTTTTTTTCAGAAAAAGAAATACTTTTATCCTAAACAGATCCATTTTGGAAAAGAACAATAACACACAAGGACTCTATGCACTCGCTTTCCTCGCGATCATGGTATTGCTCGTCATTCTCACTTTTTTTCCTGACGTGATCCCGATGAGCAAACGGAATAACGGGATCACATTGCTTGTGCTCGGATCGCTCGGACTGTGGATCTCCTATACGATGAGAAAGGAACGCAACAGGAAAAGCGGTGGAATGAAATAGGATGGCAGATCATTACTCCATACTCGGAATAAATCCAGGCGCATCGAAAGATGAGATCCGGAAAGCTTTTCGTCGTCTAGCTATGGAATGGCATCCTGATCGCAATTCTTCTCCTGATGCCGAAGACAAATTTGTTGCTATCCAAATGGCGTATGATGCATTAATGGAGGGAAGAACGTCGCGGCGCTTTTCATTCAGGACAGCAAGAACGAAAACGCCAACAGAAAAAAGGAAAGAGGAGCAACATGAAAGAATAAAACAATACATACTCAGGCGACAAACAGAATTCAAATCGGAACGGGAAGAATACCGCAGATCAAAACTGTTCAGAGCCTGGTTTTACAGTGAAGCGTGGTTTGATCTTGTAATAGCATTTCTGATACTTTTTATTCCGGTGGCGGCATCCATTTATAATAACACATGGTGGTATCTTGTTTTAATGCCTTTATCGATCGGAATGGGAGCTTCCTTTTATTTCAAAGGTGAAAGATTGCTTAAAAGGGCGAATATGATTTATGGTTCAAGAGATGTTTTTTCCATGCAGGAGTTAGAGGATGTTTATTTCTACACAGAGCCGGGGAACGATCCATATGGACCAAGCAGAAGAAGAGGCCGGCGTTTTGGCTGGTAAGGGAAATGGCAGATCATTACTCCATACTCGGAATAAACCCAGGCGCATCGAAAGATGAGATCCGGAAAGCATATCGCAAGCTCGCGTTTCAATTCCATCCGGATAAGAATCCATCTCCTGCTGCTAAGCACAAATTCATCGAGATCACCGAAGCGTACGATGCCCTGATGAGTGGAAAAGTGAAGGGGAAATCGAATGCGAAAAAGAATTCATCGGCTCCTGCACAGAATACAATGCGTCCAGCGTCGCAACGTTCTCCGGAAACGAAACTGAATTATCATGCGGGCCTGCACAAAAAATTCATGGACCTTCGCGCGAAATACAATCACCCGAAATTCATCGACCAGAAAAAAAGGGAATTGTATTCATCGGTGAAACGGATGATCAATATCGCTATCGCAATCGGGATCGGAGTGAATATTGTTCCGATCATTATTCTGCGCCCGGTCCTGCTCGGGTTTACCATCCCGATCTCTGCAGCATTGGTTTACCGGCAATATCTTTACGCGCAACGGAAGAAAGCGAAGGCGGATATGCTTTTCGGCCCCGACATTTATTATTCAACAGAAGAGCTGGAAGAATTCTTCGATATCGATCCGGAAGCGGAACAACACGC
>DATJEX010000424.1:0-15898 GCA_035496135.1 Bacteroidia bacterium | reverse complement strand
GGCTTGCTCGCTCGACAACCCGGATGCGTGCGAGGCGTGTGGAAGCTAGTCAGTCTTCGGTCGCTGCGCTACTCAGCCTGACAATTTCAGTTACGTTCAAAACTCAGCCTGACAAAACCGATCTCATAAATTCACAAACCGCTATCCGAAAGGGTGGCGGTTTTCATTTTAGCAGGTTTCCTATATTTAATCAATGGCAACGATCTCCTATGAATATCATCGGTTTGAGTTCAATACTCCGCCTCTTTCGCCGGTGACAGAAGAACAGTATGAAAAAATGCGGCGTGATTTTGAAAATTTCTTCGGCGATTTCATTGACGAAAGGGAAGCAGAGTTCAATAAGCTGAAGAATCCCCATGCTTTCAAATGGAAAGTATTTTTTATTCTTCTGGCGGTGGCCCTGAGTTTCGGGTTTACAGGATATTTTCTTGAGATGAGTGGGCATGAGAATGTCGGTTTTGCACTCGACATGATTGCAGTAGTTGCGGGTTTGGCTATCATTATTCAGCCTGTGCAGTGGATAATGTCGGCAGGTAAATCTTCCGGTTTTGGCGAGTACGAACGGAAAGCGCGTGCCTATTATCTCTGGCATCGTTCGATCATCTCCGGGAAGGACAGTTATTCGGATTATCTCAAGGTAGTTTCGGGAAAGCGAATGGAAGATTTCCAGCGTTTCTGTGCTGAGGAGTTGTGATAGTAATGAGTGTTATGGCGGTTTTTTTTTGTGACTTTTCGGTAATATCTGCATTATGCAATGCAGGCTCATTAAATCCGACAAGCATGAAAACAAAACTACTTTTCTTCGCAACAATTTTTCTTCTCTTCTGTTTCTGCGCTAAAGCACAGCAGATGATCATCGATCCGAAGGGAGATACGTTTTATATTCCTCAAATGCTGTTAAGCGATAGCCTGTTTCAGGCCGGAGATATTAAGGAAGCATTGGATGCTTACCGGAAGGATTATGTTAAAGATCCGGCATTTGTTGTGTGTTACAACTTTGCCTGTGCGCTTGCGATGGACCGCCAACCTGATTCAGCGTTCAAGTATCTTTTCGAAGCGATAAAATATGACACGAATGTCTTACCGCTTACCGATCCGAATCTTCTTGTGCTGAGAAGTGATAAGCGGTGGAAGGATTTCGAAGATAGAGTAGTCACGGAAGTTCTCGCAAAATTTCCGAATGCGATCAGCGATCTTCCGCTCGCGGAAAAATTGTGGGAGATGATGGCGCTGGACCAGGAATATTATTACGAGATCAACATTGTAGAGAAGAAGATCGGGATGAATTCACCAGTGGAATTGGCATTGTGGGATATGAAGGAAAAGATCAACGCTAGAAACAGTGATGAGCTTGATTCGATTGTTTCTGTAAAAGGCTGGCCGAAAATTTCAGTGGTTGGACATTATGCTTCTGTCTCTGCGTTTCTCATTGTGCAGCATTCAACTACCGAGCGACAGAAGAAATATCTTCCGGCAATAAAGGAACTCTGCAAGGAGAATGAAGCAGACTGGCAGGATTACGCGCTCATGTACGATCGCGTGCAGGTGAGCGAGAATAAACTGCAACTGTACGGATCGCAGGTGAAGTACAACGAACAGACGAAGCAGAATGAATTTTTTCCGATTGATGATGAAAAGAACGTGAATAAGCGGCGTGCTGAAATGAATATGCAGCCGATTGAAGTTTATGCGCAACAGTTCGGGATCAATTATGTGCCGAAATGAAGAATGAATAGCTTAGCTTTCAGATTCCAATGAAGAAACAGTTTCTGTATTATTTGATGTTTGTCTTTTCTTTTTCACTCGCTGCACAGAATTTAGTGCTGAACGGAGATTTTGAAAGCAAAGACTCTGTTTCCAAACCGAGAGCGGAAGACATCTTTTCAGCAAATCATATCTTGGGATTTTATAACCCAACTTATGGAACTCCTGATCTGTATTTAATCCGGAATGGAATCTATAACTGGAAGCCGGATTGCAATATCTCCCCTCATTCCGGAAATACTTTTGCCGGATTTCTTTTCTGTTCAACGCCGGGGACAGGAGATTATTATGAATATATAGGAGCAGAATTGACGACTCCGCTGGTTAAAGGCGGCAAATATCTGCTGACATTTTATCTTGCCGCTGATGAGTACAACACTTGTTTAACAGACGAAATAGGTGTTCACTTCAGTGGACAAAAATTGATGGTAGCTTCCGGCGATATGCTCAATCCTTCATTTGAGAATGCTTCTGCGAATATCAGTAACTACTTCAAAGAGAAAGAGAAATGGTGGGAAGTTTATGTTTTATATACTGCAACCGGTGGAGAGAAATACCTCACTCTCGGATGTTTTGAGAAACTAAAACAAAGTTCTCTCGTTGCGGGCAATACGAATGACAGCATTTCCCCGGTAAAAAATAAAACATCCAGTCAAAAAGGCTTAAGCTGTTATTTTTATTTGGATGATCTCTCCCTGGTTGAATATGGGAACCCTGTTGTGGCAGGAAAAAAAATCATTGCTGATGACATTCACTTTACGTCGGGAGATTCAACGATCGACGGTGATTCCTATTGGAAACTGGATCTGATTGCTTCTGAATTATCTCAAAATTTAAAAATTAAAGCCGAGATCGACGGCCACACAGATTCTACCGGAACAACTGATGCCAATCAGAAACTTTCGGAAGCGCGTGCGCGGGCAGTAAAAAGATATTTTATTTCAAAAGGAATAGCAGCGAACAGGATTACAACAAAAGGATATGGATCATCAAAGCCGTTGGGAAAAGATCCGGTGAAGAACAGGAGAGTAGAGTTTATTTTTTCGGAGTAAATCATTCTTTTGCGAGGCGCAAAATGAGTAATTTCACTTCCCCGATATGCGGTGCGCCCCACTCTCATTTTTACGTAAATATCTTTTCTTCAGCTGCATTCTTTTTTTGGGATCGGTTTCGGCGCAGAGCGATTCGCTAAAGAACATCATCCGCCATGCTTCTCACGATTCCATCCGCGCACGATTGTGCAATGAATACAGTGCGGTGCTTGCGAACTCCGATGTAAGTGCCGGAATTTATTTCGGGAATGAAGCGCTGAAATATTCGAAGAGTTGTAAAAACAAAAACCAGGAAGCATTCGCGCTCATCAATCTCGGCTATTCGGAATTCTATTCCGGAAATGTAGATACCGCACTTACTCTGTTTCTCCAGTCCATCGTCAAAGCACGCGAAGCGAAAGACAGTTCACTCGTGGCGATGGCGTTCAACCGCAAAGGATACCTCCTTCGTCAGAAAGGAGAGCTTCCGGCGGCACTTGCCGATTACAACCAGGCACTGAAGAGCAATAAGGATGAAGCCGACACTTCGGAAGCGGCATTCTCTTATCTCAACATCGGGCTCATTTATCACGATAAAAAGGATTATGTGAATGCGCTGAAGAATGAGCAGATCGGGTTACAATTGTACAGGAGCATAAACGAAGAAGTGAAAGTGGCGAACGCGTTGGCGCGCATCGGGAATATTTATCTCGACGAAGCAGATTCCGTAACAGCACTCGATTATTACCGGCAATCCTATGATCTCTTCAAGCGCAATCATCATTTACGCGGAATGGGGATCATCCTGAATAATATGGCCATGGTGTACGAAGGGAAAGGCGATTTCCGCAAGGAAGTGGACATGTACCTGCAGGCGCTCGCGCTGCGTCAACAGGTGGGTGACAAGAATGGTGTTTCCATTATTTACAATAATGTCGGAGGAACGTATGTGCGCATGAACAAATTCGACAGCGCGCTCTATTATCTCGGAATGAGCATGGACATCGCGAAAGAATTGAATTATAAAGATATTCTCAGCCTGAATTATGTATCGATCTCCGCGACGTATGAGAAGATGGGAGATTATGACAAAGCACTCGCGTATTACAAACTGTATCACCAGATGTACGATACGCTCAATGGAGATAAGAACCGCGCGGAACTGAACCAGCTCAATACAAAGTATGAAGCGGCGACACGTGAGAAACAGATCCAGAAACTCACGCTCGAGGGAGAATTGAAAGCGGAAGCACTCGACGCGGAACAGAAAAAATTCTGGCTGATGATCGCGGCGGCAGTTTTTCTTCTGCTTTTCGTCGGTGTTGCGTGGAGGAGTGCTGTGCTGACGCGGAGAGCGAATGTTGTGCTCGAGCAACAGAAGAAAGAAATTGCATCGCAGAAAAAGATCGTTGAAGAGCAGCATCACGACATCCTCGATTCGATCACGTACGCCCAGCGCATCCAGCGCGCGGTGCTGCCTACGCACGAGGACCGCTTGAAATTATTCCCGGAATCATTCGTGTTCTATCGTCCGCGTGATATTGTGAGCGGAGATTTCTGGTGGATGAGCAACAGCGGCGGAAGGAAACTCATCGCGGTGGGAGATTGCACCGGCCATGGTGTTCCCGGCGCGTTCATGTCGCTGATCGGAAATACACTCATGAATGAGATCGTGAATGAGAAGAAGATCACGGATCCGGGTGTCATTCTCAATCAACTCAGTGCGGGGATCGGTGCGGCGTTGAAACAGAAGGAAGCAGAAGATCCGGAAAATATTTTTTCAATTGCTAATGTGAAAGATGGAATGGACATTGCACTCTGTGCGGTCGATCACGATTCCGGAATGTTGTTTTACGCCGGCGCGAATAATCCGCTGCTGTACACCAAGGGCTCGCAGATCTTCGAAGTGAAAGGCGACCGTCAGCCGATCGGTTACTTTGACGCCGACAAAAAACCATTCACGGTTCATTCCATTCCGCTGAAGGACATCGAAAGTTTCTACATTTTCTCGGATGGATTCGCTGATCAATTCGGGGGAGCCCAGGGAAAAAAATTCAAGCAGAGCAGACTGAAAGAAGAATTGCAGCGTATGTGCACGATGAAATGTGTGGAGCAGGAAAAAAGGATCGCGGAGATATTTGACGAATGGAAAGGAACACTGGAGCAGGTAGATGATGTCTGCGTAGTAGGGGTACGGATCAGGGATTAATTACTGATTTTACGGATATACTGATTACGGATAGTACGGATATCAGGAACGGATCTCATTGCGCAAACTTTGCGACTTCGCGTCTTTGCAGCAAGAAAAAAGAAGTTCTATCTTGTAGCTGCATTCCCCAATGAAGAAACTTCTGCTTTCCCTCTTCGTCGTCATTTCGATAACTCATTTCGTGCGTTCGCAGAACGCCGTGCTGGATTCACTCAAGCTCCTGCTTAAGAAACCAACGAATGATACGAATGAGGTCATGCTGCTGAACAGCATCAGCAAGGAATTGACCAACACGGGAGATTACGAGCGGGCAAGAAATTATGCCGAGCAGGGAAAAATACTTTCCGACCGGTTGAATTACGCGGCGGGCAAAGCGGATTACTACAGCGCGATCGGCGTGATCTTTTATTACCAGGGAAATTATTCCGAAGCACTCAGTTCGCATTTCAATGCGCTGCATATACGTGACAGCCTCAATGATAAACGCGGTGTTGCAAGTTCGTACAACAACATCGCGATCATTTACACGTACGAAAAGAAGCATGAGGAGGCGTTGAAATATTTATTGCTTTCGCTCAACCTGAAATTGCAATTGAAAGATGAGAAGGGATTGGTGAGTACGTACAACAACATCGGCCTGGCGAACCAGGGATTAATGCATTATGATGAAGCGCTGCGGAATTACCGGCTCTCACTCGGCATCAGCATCAAAACGAAGAACAATAAAGGAATAGGCAACGCGTACAACAACATCGGCAGTGTTTTCTACGAGCGGAAACAATTTGACAGCGCTTATGTTTATTTCAGGAATGCATATGACATTCGGGCCAAAACGAATTACAAACAGGGATTGGTGAGTTCGCTCAATTACCTCGGACAAGCCAGCCTGGAGTTGAAGAAGAACAGCGAAGCTTTGAAATATTTCAGCGATGCGTTGTCATTGGCAAAAGAGATCCATGAAAAGGATGGAATGAAGAATGCGTATTCGGGCCTTGCTTCCTATTATGAAGCGGTGGGAAATTACAAACAAGCGTACGAGAATTTCGGATTATTCAAGATCATGCAGGATTCGATCTTCAATGAAGAGAGTACGAATAACGCATTGCGTGCCGAAATGAATTATAGTTTCGCCAAACAGCAGGCAGAGACCAAAGCGGCGCAGGATAAAAAGGACGCGGAAACGGAACGACAGAAAGAAGCATTCGAGGCCGAGGCGAAAAGAAAGCAACTCATTATCTATTTCATTTCAGGATCACTTGTGCTCATGCTGGTCTTCGCTTTTTTCATGGTGAGAAGTATCATCCAGAAAAGAAGGGACAACCGCGAACTTGATCTGCGGAACAAGAAAATTGAGAACGCGTATTCGATTATTGAAACAAAGAACCACGAGATCACTGACAGCATCAACTACGCGCAACGCATTCAGCGCGCCATTCTTCCTGAACTTTCAGAGATCCAAAATACTTTTCCTGAAAGTTTCATCTTCTATCAACCGAAAGATATTGTTGGTGGCGACTTCTATTATTTCCGGAAAACACCGGAAGCGGTTTTCATCGCTGCAGCTGATTCGACCGGACACGGAGTCCCCGGCGCGTTCATGTCACTCATCGGATCGAAGGAACTTTCATTGGCAAATCTGCGTGAACAGTCACCCGGAAAAATTCTCGGTCAGCTGAATGTGAACCTGAAAAATACATTGAAGCAGAATAATCTTGACGCGACCAAAGACGGAATGGATATCGCACTGGTCAAAGTGATGCACGATCAGATCATTTATTCCGGCGCGAATCGTCCTTTGTGGATCATCCGGAAAAATTCAGAAACGACAGAAGAGATCAAAGCCACGAAGACAGCGATCGCGGGGTTCACTCCGAATGAACAGATCTTTGACGAACACGTTATTCCGGTACAGAAGGGTGATCAGTTCTATATTTTCACCGACGGTTACAGCGATCAGTTCGGCAGATCTTCCGCCATGCAGGAACAGAAAAAACTGACGACAAAAAAATTCAGGGAATTATTATTGCAGATCCGCCATGAAAGTATGAACCAACAGGAAGAGCGGTTGAGAAAATTCATCCTGGAATGGAGAGGAGAAAGTGAACAGCTCGATGATATTCTCATCATTGGTGTGCGTCTCTGATCATTCAGTAATTTTCAGTTGGGCTCAACCTTCAGGAACCGTTTAAGAATTTCTCCCGACTAATTCGTATTTTGTGAGCCAATCCCAATGCTGGTGAAGAGCGCACTCCTCGAAATATTTTCTTTCCGTTTTTCATTAGTACTCATCTCCGCTTTCTGTTTCCCGGTTTTTGTTCACGCGGATCCGGAAAATGATTCGCTGCGGAAAGCATTTCATGAACAGCAGAATGATTCACTGAAAATAAATGCAGCGGTAACGATCTGCATGCATTATTCCAGTGATCTGCCGGATACCTGCATCGTGTATGCCGACTCCGCCCTGAATTATTGTAAAGCGAAGAAGCTGGACCGGTTCATTCCGATCCTGCTTAAGTTGAAAGGTGTGGCGTTTGTGAACCTGAGTGAATACAGCAGGAGCCTTGATTGTTATTTCGAAGGAGTGGATTACGCGAAGCGACTGAAGAATGAAAAAGAAGAAGCGGCCATTCTCAATAACATCGGCGTGAATTACTGGTACCAGAAAGAATTTCTCAAAGCGAAAAATTATTATGACCAGGCACTGACGATCCGTTTGCGATTGGGAAACAAGAAAGATATTTCGAAGAGTTACAATAATCTCGGGATCATTTCTGTGGAGTTGAAAAAATACCAGGAGGCGCTTGATTTTTACGGGAAAGCCATTTCACTGAAAGATGAGATCGGCGACAAGTCGGGTTGCGCCGATTGTTACAATAACATCGGCATCGTGTACGAAGAGCTGAAGAATAATGATGCTGCGCTTGCGGCTTACGGACATGCGCTTGATATTTTCAAGGATCTCGGAGACATTCGCGGACAGATCGTTTCGCTGAATAATATCGCGATCATTCACAAAACGAATGGTGATATCAGGCAGGCTATGGATTACGCGATGCAAAGCCTGGAGCTGAGTCAGAGCATCGATGACAAAGAAGATGTGAAGAATGCTTACGAACTTCTCGCCATCGCATCCTACAACAGCAATGATTACAAAGCGGCGTATGATTACCTCCAGTTGTTCGACAAGGAAAAGGACACACTCTACAGTATGAGTAAAGCCGAAGCGATGACGGAAATGGAAGCGAAATACCTCGCGAAGGAAAACAAACAGAAGATCGATCTTCAGCAGGCGCAGATCGGTGAGCAACAAACCGTGATCGATAAAGGGAACATCATTCGTTATGGTCTTTACGGACTTGTCGCGCTGCTTGTGCTCATCTCGCTGTTATTCATCAACAGGTACAACATCAAACGGAAAACGGAGCTGGAGATCTCGGCGCAGAAGCAGGTGGTGGAGAACCAGAAGAAGATGGTGGAAGAAAAGAATGCAGAGATCATCGACAGCATCCGTTACGCGGAACGAATCCAGAAAGCTTTGTTGCCCCAGCAGGAAAAACTGAAGCGTATCATTCCGGATTCATTCGTGTTCTATCGCCCGAAAGATATCGTGAGCGGAGATTTTTACTGGTGTGAGCAATGGGGCGATCAATCATTATTCGCTGCGGCTGATTGTACGGGTCACGGAGTTCCGGGCGCGATCATTTCCGTTGTCGGGCATAATTTATTGAACCAGGCGGTGAATGAATTGGGATTATCACAACCGAATCTCATGCTCAATTCACTGGATAAAGGAGTAGCGAAAGTTCTGCGCAAACAGGGCGAAGACGGAATTGTCCAGGATGGAATGGATATTTCACTTGTGAGTTTGCGGAAGAAAGGAAATAAAACACAACTTGATTACAGTGGAGCTTTCAATCCGCTCTGGGTTTACAAAAAGGCGGAAGGGAAGATGGTTGAAGTGAAAGCGGATAAAATTTCCATCGGCACATACGATCCCGATAATTTCAAGAGTTTCACGAATCACCAGATGGAACTGGAGAGCGGCGATGTGGTCTATATTTTCTCCGATGGCTATGCCGATCAGTTCGGTGGTGTGAATGGAAAAAAATTCCGTTACAAGAATTTCCAGGAACTACTTGAAAGGAACGCGCTCTTGTCCATGGAGCAGCAGAAAAAAAATCTCGCTTCGACTATCGATGCATGGAGAGGCCCGCTGGAGCAGGTGGACGATATGCTCGTCATCGGTGTACGGATTTGACCTTGATATAAGTCAAAGAAATTATTGAACATAATGTCGGTTCACCCTGAGCGAAGCCGAACGGGTGGACGATATGCTGGTGATTGGAGTACGGGTGTAAAAAGCGGGAACGAAGTGTGAATTCGTCCGCCGCGGCGGACGTGCGAAAATAGCGAACTGCTAACTTGCTGAAGGTGCGTAAAAATGTTATCGCATAGTCCGCATTTCCGCACTTCGGATTTTCGTAGTCGCCCTTGTGGCGACAGTCCGCATTTCGTTCCCTCTTTGTATATTGTTCCCCTATGAAAAAAGTGACAGGCATCGGCGGGATCTTCTTCAAGAGCAGGGATCCCAAATCACAACGCGAATGGTATTCAAAACACCTGGGTGTTCCTGCGCAGGAATGGGGCGCTACGTTCGAATGGCGAGAAGCGGATTCGGAGAACAAAGGCCAGACCGTCTGGAACCCTTTCAAGCAGGATACAAAATACTTCGAGCCATCGCAAAAAGAATTCATGATCAACTACCGTGTTGAGAATCTCGTGGCATTACTCGAAGAATTGAAAAAGGCCGGTATTGAAATGGTCGGCGAACTACAGGATTCCGAGTTTGGAAAATTCGCGCACATCATGGACCCGGAAGGGAATAAGATAGAACTCTGGGAAGAGAAGGCGTAAGGGGGAAAGATTACAGATTTTACGGAGAATACAGATTACAAATTGAGACAGATTTACAGACTATGATCCAAAATCAGTTTTGATCCTGATCTGTATTCTCCGTAAAATCTGTAATCCTTCCCTATACAAGTACCGGCATCTCCAACGGCAGATCCAGTTTTGAAATTTTGCTCCAGCCACCTTTCACATTCGTCAGCTTTGTAAATCCTTTTTGTTTCAGGATCGACGCGGCGATCACCGAACGGTAACCGCTCTGGCAATGGAGATAGTAAGGAGTTTCTTTATTCAGTTTCGAAAGATTTGCATCACTCACAAATGCTGTGAGACAAAGATGCTCGGCATTCTTCACGTGGCCGTTGTTCCATTCGCCCGGGCGACGCACATCGAGTACGGTTGTATTTGATTTGTGATTTTTCACATCATCGGCGAAAAATTCCGGATCCACATTCGTGAGTGTGTCGAGCGGCATGCCCGCGTTCTTCCACGCATCCACGCTTCCGTTCACATACCCGAGCACATTCTCGTAACCCACGCGCGCGAGACGGAGAATTGCTTCTTTTTCTTTTCCGGGATTCGCCACAACGATGAGTGGAGTGGTGATGTCAACAAGTGTTCCAACCCAGACCGCATATGTTCCGTCGAGTCCGATGAAAAGTGAACCGGGAATGAATCCTTTGCTGAACTCTTCCGCAGTGCGTGTGTCAAGAATAAGTGCTCCTGTCTCTGCTTTATTTTTTACATCCTGTATGTCGAGCGCTTTCACGTTACGATCCATCACGCTGTCGATGCTCTCGTATCCGCCTTTGTTGATCATCGCGTCTTTGAAAAAATATTGCGGAGGAGCAGAAAGTCCGTCGGTGACCGCTTTGATGAATTCATTCTTGTTGGTGATGCGCATCGCGTAATTCGACTGCTTCTGTTCACCGATCGTGGACCATGTTTCTTTGCCGATATTTTTTCCGCAGGAAGATCCTGGCCCGTGCGCAGGATAAACCGTCACGTTATCTGCAAGTGGTTTCAATTTATTCTTCAGTGATTCGAACATCATTCCCGCCAGTTCTTCTTTCGACATTTTTCCGTCGAGCAGATCGGGACGGCCAACATCACCAACGAAAAGTGTATCGCCGGTGAAGACCGCGGTTTCTTTTCCATTTTCATCGAGCAGCAGATAGCAAGTCGATTCGGGTGTGTGTCCCGGTGTGTGAAGCACTTTCACTTTCACTTTTCCGATCGAAAAAATTTCTCCGTCGTGCGCGGAATGGATCGCATATTTCGTTTCAGCGCCAGGGCCATACACGATGGTCGCGCCGGTTTTCTTTGCCAGATCGATGTGGCCTGAAACAAAATCCGCGTGGAAATGTGTTTCGAAAACATATTTGATCTTCACACCGCGCTCCTGCGCTTTTTTCAGGTAAGGTTCCGTTTCGCGGATCGGGTCGATGACAATAGCTTCACCTTCCGATTCGATCCAGTAAGCCGCTTCGGCCAGGCAGTTTGTATAGAGTTGTTCGATGTACATAGCGATGTGTGTTTTTTCTTACGGTTAAAGGTACGGAGATTGGAGGGAAAAATCAGATGACAGATGTCACCGGAATATGGTTTTCATATTGGCGTATTGATAGAAACTATGCAGATTTTACCCTTATCGAAGGCAGTAAAATTCCGGCTACATTTGGCGGAATGAATCTCAGCTTTCCATTACAATTCCCGGTTCTCAAAACAAAGCGATTGGTGCTGCGTGCGGTCAATGATCATGACGCCGCTGTCATTTTCCGCCTGCATCACGACGAGCGCGTTCAGGAATTCCGCGGCGAACCCGTGTTTGAAAAGGAAGAAGAAGCGATGAAAAGAATTTTCTACTGGAGAAAATTATTCGCTAATGGGAATGGTATTCGCTGGGGAATTGAAATGAAAGCGACAAACAAACTCATCGGCACGATCGGGTTCAAATCCATTTCGCATCAGCATCTGCGCGCCGACATCGGCTATGAACTCGATCCCGACTGGTGGAATCGCGGGATCATGACCGAAGCTATTGAAACAGTCCTGAACTTCGGGTTTGAAGAAATGAAACTTCATTCGGTGGAAGCGAACATCACACCCGGACATATTGCATCGCAACGCGTACTCGAGAAATCAGGATTCCGAAATGAAGCGCATTACCACGAGAATTATTTCTACAAAGGCTGGTGGGATAGTGGGATCTGGTCCATCCGGAAGTAAACCGGGGGGAACGAAATGCGGACTCAGCAGCACAGCTGCTGTGTGAAAATACGAAGTGCGAAAATGCAAAAGGTGCAAACTCTTCTCGCAGAGTTCGCACCTTCGCAGTTCGCCATTTTCGCACTGTTGCGCTTGCGCAACAGAATTCGCACTTCGTTCCCTTATTGTACGACCAGTTTTCTCACCACTCTTCCTCCATTCTGTTCCAGCATCACCACGTAATTTCCTTTCGCGAATGAAGAGAGGTCGATGTGAATGCGTTGTGTGCCGCTTTCGTTATGTTGTTCTTCCATCATGATCCTTCCGCTTTCATCCATCACTTTCATCACGACAGGAGCGCCATTCGTGTTCGTGTATTCCACGTAGGTTTCACTGATCGCAGGATCGGGAAAAACTTTCACAAAGCCGAGTTGCATCCAGGAAAAGTTCGTGTACAACGGTGACGATTGCAATTGAACATCATCAAGGAGCAACAGGTTTCCGTAATTCGTGCTGTCGAAATTTCCATAGATAGGAGCCGCAACCAGCAGCAATGTATCAGGAGTAGCTCCGCACATGAACGGAATGGAGAAATGCGTCCATCCTGTTGTCGGTGGTAATCCTGTTAGTGCTCCTCCAACAGGATTGGTGTTGTTCGTACAACTGATCCAGATGGTCGCACTATCAGTGCCTGTTGGCGTGTATTGATACCAACCCGTGAGAGTATCCTGCATCAATGTGTACGGACGTCCTCCCGATGGCGGGCCATTCTGGGAAAGATTACCAGTGGTCGCAACGCCAAAACCAAGATTAGGTCCACCCATATTCAGTGTACCTAAACGTAAACTGTAGGAGCCACTGTGCGCGATCGGTGAACGATAGATCGTATCGCCTCCAACTGCCCATTGCGCAGGCATATTCAAGGCGTGCGAATCCCACAATTCAAAACTTCCGTTGAGGTAAGTTGGCTGAGATGCAACACCGGTGAAAGAAACATTGTCGAGTTGAAGCATACTTCCCGGAATTCCATTCCATACAAAAGCATTGCTTGATGCTGCACCGAAGATGAGCGTGTCGGGGGTGGCAAGTGGCGGAATATTCAGTGTTACCGTGAACGGCGTGTAAGCATTGTGGACACCGTAGAATTTTCCTGCGTCGAGACTCACCATGGTTCCTGCCTGTTTGAATCCGATGATGATGACACCCGTGTCACCCACTGGAATATTGCATTTGTAAAATCCGGTTATCGTGGTCGGATGCTCTGTATAAGGAATTCCTCCTGCAAGTGTGTTCGGATCTCCATTGATGAAATAGCCGAACGAAGTATCGGTCGCATTGGCAACCGTCACCATGTGTATTGCGAGTGAACCAGCCTGTGGATCGGTAACTTTGGTGACATTCACCGGGAGTCCACGAAGAAGATTGGAGGAATTGGATGTATTCGGATAGTATCGCGGGTCCTCATACGAAGAGGTGTTCCAGTTCTCAAATCCGCCATTGGGAATGGTTTGTGATTTCAGAAAATTTGTGAAAGGAACAAGAAACAGGAAGAGTAAAAGTTTTTTCATGAAGGGATTTTTTTGTTTGATCAAAAATACCGCCTTCGAATGAATATTCTGTATCAGGAAACGGAGTTTTATCACTGATGTTTCGCAGTTAAAGATTGTTAACCTACCGAAGCACGGATAGCCGTTTGTTAAATTTGTTAGGAATGAGAATCGCGTCACCAAAACTGATAACGTTTCTTGCGGGAATGGCGCTTGTCGGACTCTGCGTGATACAGTTTTACTGGATCAATAACGCAGTCAACCAGAAGCACGAACATTTCGGGCAGGATGTGCGTGAAGCGCTCATGCAGGTGTCGAGAAAATACAATCGCGAGAAGGCGGAGATCCGTTTGAAAAAACAGCTGAATTACCGCAAGCAGAGTTTTCTGAGTCCGCGCAAGAACGGAATGGCGAATGGCCAGGTGCAGGTACTCGAACAATTCTCCACAGATTCAGCGGGCACGCACAACGAAACCAATCGCTCGCATTCTTATGCTGGCGATACCATCGGAAAAGAACTCAGCACGAATATCACGCCGAATGGAATCAACGCTGCTGCACTGAACGGAAACACGGCCGGTGTGAAGACCGACCTGAATGGGCCACCGGCGCTCTTCAACAGTTTTCTCGATGAAGTCATCCACATCAATTTCTACGACGACTACACTTCATTCGTCGACACGACACTCGTCGATTCATTGCTCAAAGCGGAATTGACGAATCGCGGTCTCACTACGCATTACGTTTGGGCGATCCTCAATACACCGGTTTATGTTTTTGATTCGAACAAAGGCTCAGGCAATCCGCTCCAGGATAGTCTGCTCACGAGTAAATACCGCGTGAATCTCACGCCTGATAATTTATTTGCATCACCCAAAATGCTCACCGTATTTTTCCCGAACGAACGCGGGTATATTTTCCGTTCGATGTGGGTGATGCTGCTCATCTCCGCATTTTTCATCCTGATGATCATCGCGCTTTTTTATTATTCGATCACGACCATCTGGCGGCAGAAAAAATTATCAGAGGTGAAGAATGATTTCATCAGCAACATGACGCACGAACTGAAGACGCCGATCTCCACGATCTCGCTCGCGTGCGAAGTGCTCGGTGATACGGACGTTTCCAAAACGAAAGAGCGTACGGACCGTTATGTGGCGATGATCAAGGAAGAGAATAAACGTCTCGCCATTCTCGTGGAAAATGTTTTGCAGACAGCGATCCTCGACAAAGGAAATTTCAAACTGAAACCGATCCCGGTCGACATGCACGAACTCATTATGCAGGCGATCGGAAGTGTGCAGCTTTCCATTGATAAAAAAGAAGGAGAGATCGTAGCGGAACTGAACGCAGGCGCGATCAATCTCATCGCCGATCGTACGCACATCCAGAATGTGATCTACAACCTGCTGGATAATGCGATCAAGTACACGCCGGAAAAACCGAAGATCAAAATTACGACGATGGATATGCCGGGCGCGTTTGAAATGGTGATCGAGGATAATGGTATCGGCATCAGCAAAGAGAATTCGAAAAAAATATTTGAAAAACTTTATCGTGTTCCCACCGGAAATGTTCATGATGTGAAAGGATTCGGGCTTGGACTGAGTTACGTTAAAGCGATCGTAGAAAAACACGGAGGACAGATATGGGTAGAAAGCGAGCCGGGAAAAGGCAGCGCATTCCACGTACGTCTTCCACTTACCCCGAACGAAAAACCAGTTTTATGACAACAGAAAAAGTAACCAGTATCCTTCTCGCCGAAGATGATCCGAATCTCGGACACCTTTTACAGGAATACCTGAATGCAAAAGGATTTGAAACAGTACTTGCCACGAATGGCAAGGAAGGATTCGATCAGTTCCGCAAGGGCACATTCGATCTCTGCCTGCTCGATGTGATGATGCCCGTGAAAGACGGTTACACACTGGCGAAAGAGATCCGCACGATGAACACCGATATCCCGATCGTTTTCCTAACGGCGAAATCCATGAAGGAAGACACGATCGAAGGATTCAACGTCGGCGCCGATGATTACATCACCAAACCTTTTTCGATGGAGGAATTGTTGCTTCGTTTGAAAGCGATCCTTCGCCGCACGAAAGGAAATGACATCGACATGAACCAGACGCAGTTCACGATCGGTGATTACAAATACGATCACACGCGGCAAATTCTCGACTTCGGGAATAAATCGCAGAAGCTCACTTCGAAAGAAGCGGACCTTCTCC
>DATJEX010000423.1:0-2697 GCA_035496135.1 Bacteroidia bacterium | reverse complement strand
CCGGTTAACCGGTGGGCTATGATGACGCGGAAAATAAATGGTGGTATGATCAAACGAGCGCCTTCATCACATCATGCCTTGTGATGATGAACGTTTCATCCGTTTTGAAATCACGGACGTGTACAGCAGGATTCTGCGGGGTGAGCATTGTCGCGAGCGATTCAACAGGAGTGGAAATATCCACGAACGGAAATGCAGGTTGCATCACTTTCTCGACGGGCGCCGATTTCATGTCCGGATTTTTCACGAGCGCGTCGAACAGCAATTGTTCGTTGATGGAACCGACGATCCTTTTCTGGTGCGTCACCGGCATCTGAGAGAAATCCTTTTCACGCATGATCTTCACAGCCTTCTCGATCGGTTCACTCTGCTCTATAGAATGAAGCGTTCCTGCTTTCATCGTTGCAACAACATCTTTCGCCGTCTGTCCTTTTCGCTCAAAGAAACCTTTCTCACGCATCCAGTCGTCGTTGAACATTTTTCCGAGATAGCGCGTGCCGTGATCGTGGAAGATCACTACCACAATGTCCGTGTCTTTCAGTTTCGGTGCCAACTGGCACAATCCTGCCATCGCCGATCCTGCCGAATTACCGGCGAAAATTCCTTCTTCTTTCGTGATCCTTCTTGTCATCACCGCTGCATCTTTATCCGTCACCTTTTCAAAAAGATCAATGATGTTGAAGTCGACATTCTTCGGAAGAAAGTCCTCTCCTATTCCTTCCGTGATGTATGGATAAATTTCATTCTTGTCGAATTCACCCGTCTCTTTGTACTTCTTGAAAACAGATCCGTAGGTGTCGATTCCCCACACTTTGATGTTTGGATTTTTTTCTTTCAGATATTTTCCGGTTCCGCAGATCGTTCCACCCGTTCCCACTCCCACCACGAGATGTGTGATCTTTCCTTCCGTCTGTTCCCAGATCTCAGGTCCCGTCTGCTCATAATGCGCCTGCGAATTCGAAAGATTATCATACTGGTTCGGCTTCCACGAATTCGCCACTTCTTTTTCGAGTCGCGACGAAACGGAATAATACGAGCGCGGATCTTCCGGCTCCACGTTCGTCGGACAAACAATTACATCTGCTCCGAAAGCACGCAGCGCATCCACTTTTTCTTTCGACTGTTTATCGGTCGTAGTGAAAATACATTTGTAGCCTTTGATGATCGCAGCGATCGCCAAACCCATTCCGGTATTTCCCGAAGTTCCTTCAATGATCGTTCCGCCCGGTCTCAGTCGTCCGTCCTTCTCCGCATCTTCGATCATCTTCAGCGCCATGCGGTCTTTGATCGAATTTCCGGGATTGAACGTTTCCACTTTCGCGTACACCTTCGCTTTGGTCAAGCCCTTCAGAAGATTATTGATTCGTACGAGCGGAGTATTTCCGATCGCGCCGAGAATATTTTCGTAAACGTGTTTGGACGGATTCATCTGTGAATTTTTGGAGCACAAAGTTAATAGCTAATGGCTAATAACTAATAGTTAATGGAGAATGATTTCGAATGCAAAAAGTGTTATCCTGAATATCTCTTGCCCTCCGCCTCTCAACCATTAGCTATTAACTATTAGCTATTAACTATTAGCTGAATCGGATCGCTTCCAGCCGTTCGTATAACGACTCAATTCGCCGGAGCACCTGCATCGATCCACCGCTCCATGATATTGATATCGCCCTGCGGTAATTTTCCCGTTGGCGGCATCGGAATGACAAGGATCCGCTGCTCGATCACCGCTTCGAATTTTGAACCGTAAATGGAGTCGCCGCGGTAATGCATCGTCTGCAGGTAATTTTTCAATGAAGTAAAATTCTGCATGTCAAATCCGTTCGACCCATAAGCGGATACAACATCGGAATGACAACTGTAACATCTCGCCTGCAACAGCGGCTGCACACAATTCGTGTAAGACGGATGAAGCGAATCACATTTGGGTGGAAATAATTTCGGATCATCCGCATGATCATATCTGCACGACAACAGGGAAACAAGAAAAAATAAAACAACCAGTCCGCTCTTTTTCATTTACCCGAAGGTAACTTCCCAGTGTTAACTGAATATGAAGAATGGAAAGTTCTGCAGATCGCCTTCGGCGATGATAAATTAACCACAGAGACACAGAGACGCAGAGTTCACTTCGGGAATTTCAAATCTTTGTATTTCCGATTCAGTGGAAATTTAATTGCCTCAATAATAAAAAGACTTACGAGAGCCAGGCAATCTAATATCACGAGTGCGTTCCTTATCGAAGGATATGCGGATTTCTTGAAAAGAAAAGAATCAATCAATTCAAGAATGATCACAACAATAAGAACGACTTGCAACCTCTTCCATAATTGAATTTGTGTCGATATCAGCCAAAGCTCATAAATCCTTGAATTCGGAAAGTTGGTCAAGAGCATCTTAAAGTTCTTACGAGCACTCCAAAACTTTTTGGCCTTATAAAGCGATATCGCACTATTAAATAGCAAATCCTCATTGCTCTTAATCTTTAATTTTTCAGATAAGTTATCCAGATCATTCATTGCGAAAACTCTTTACAAGTCCTTCTCCCCTGAAGAAGGATTTAGGGTTAGGTTAACTGAACCGAATCGCTTTCACCGGCGAAACTTTCGTCACCACGAGTGCGGGCAACAACAAAGCAACTTCACACAACACGATCGCGCCGAGATTCAGCAGCGTGTAGTGCCACCAGTTGATCTC
>DATJEX010000422.1:0-5826 GCA_035496135.1 Bacteroidia bacterium | reverse complement strand
GCGTGTTTTGAAAATGGCCATGTTGGTGATGGGATGGATTGAATTATTCTTAAAAGTCCTTTTGTATTAGAAGCTTGTATTTTGCGCTTTTTTCCATCTGCAGCTGCCATTTCAACCAGGGTACAAATTGTACCCCAGTTGCCTTTCAGGATTAAATCCCGGCTCAGCATCTTTTTGATGTATTGTTTTACATCAGCACTATCCGTTAAGATTTCAATAACATCCTGAACAGAAAAATACCATTTCTCTTCCTGCTCATTCCAAACCGAACGGACTTGTTTGCTCTCAAATAATTTAATACTGCTTTTCATACTCTAAAATATTTCGATTCACATATGAGTCCCGCAAGTTTAAACCAAATTCCCCAAGTCAACTAAGGAATTTGGGAAATGCTAAATCTATTAGCAGCTTATTTCACCGAACCAAGATGCGCAGCGATTATCACGCCTTTGATCACGCCCTGCCACCAGCCTTTGACGTTGCAGATCGCATCGAACACTTCGTGGGCTGATTGTTTTACTTCGAGGGTAGTGGTGAAGGATTTGGTTTTCGTGAGACTGTTTTGTTTCGGTTTGTTTTGATACGCCTTAGTACAATTATAGCAATCAAGCCATATTTAATAGTAAACGCCGGAACGCCAATCGAGAGTTCTTTGAGCAGTACATTCCGATTGAGTTCTTCACGATAGTTCAACCACGCATCCAGATACTGTGGCGTTCTCAATGACTCTGTAACAAAAGGGAGCGCGAACTCGAGAAGTTGACCTCCGGCAAAGGCTAGTACACAGAAAATAAATGTTCTTTTCAGAACTCCTGATTCATCAAAATTCCGTTTTCCAAGTTTTCTTACAATAAGGATAAAGCAAAGGAGTGTTATTCCTGCTATCAGGTAGGTGAAGATCCCACATAACAGCATCGGTTTGATTTTCGGGAACAAAAGGAACCTCTCAAATAACTCTGATAACAGTGAAGATATCTCCTGGAGGATCAGGCACAGGAATATTCCGATGCCGACGAGTCCGATGGTACTTTCTTTTTTCATTTTGCTCTTCTTGTAAGAATGAACACTAAACAAGGGAGTCATATTCACCCCTTAGCTTGATCAATTCATTTGTAGGCAGTTTACTTTCCTTATCTGCAAAAATATTATTCTTACTGACCTCATGATCCAATGATTCGATGATTCTGAATTCTTCCGGAGTCCAGAGTAGTTTGAACCAATCGCTTATAAAACAGCAAAGAGACAGCCATTCTTCTACCCAGCGATCGTTGAACCATATATCACCGCTCTTGTTTATCCTTTCTATTAACGTTCTGATTCTCGTCTTGAGTAATTGGTCTAATTCTTCTTGTAAGTTGTTTGCTGTTGTGTTAATGAAAAATTCCAACGCGACTCTCTTAAATGTCACCTCCCAACTTAAAGAAAGTTTTTCGGAAAGCATTTGAATTTGACCAGGCCAGCCCGTAGAGCCGGATTGAACCCGGAATTTTTCAAGAATGAACTTTTTAATTGATTCTGAAAATTCATTATTACGTGAGCCTGCTTCGTAACCATTAATAAAGCTTACAATATTATCCTTGTCCTGGATTGTAATGTACATTCCCGTTCGGGTGATAAATCGCAAGAATAATACTTCATTATCTCTATTCATGGTGTTTAGACGGAAGTACAGGTATTTTCTTCCACAATTTACTCCCTTTTCCCTAAATTTACTTACACACGCTTATCATGAAATACGTTCTCTCCGTCATCTGCCTTCTGTCTTCCGTCCTCCTCGGAGCACAAACAAACTTCATCTGCACCAATCCCCAGGCCGAACTCGTGATGCAGGGAAATTATGATCCGACAATTTATCACGCCACGAATATTCTCAATCATCCAGATACCATCTCGCGCGGAATTCTTGCCAACGTTTCTGCCGATTCACTCAAGAGTTATATTATTCAGCTCGCTGCTTTCCGGAATCGCAATACAGGATCGGATACTACTTCAAACACGTTCGGAATCGGCGCGGCACGTCGCTGGGCGTATTCCAAATTTGTAGACTTTTCTTCGCGGAATGAAAATCGTTTGCTGCCATCGTACCTGCAATTCGACACAACGATCTGCACCACGCACCAGCATCGCGATATTCTTGCTGTGCTTCCCGGACTCGACACGACCGACAAAAGAATTCTCATCATCGAAGGGCATCTCGACAGCCGCTGCGAAGGATTGTGCGATTCACTTTGCACAGCCGAAGGAGTGGAAGACAACGCTTCGGGTGCGGCGCTCGTGCTCGAACTCGCGCGCGTGATGAGCAGGTATAGTTACACGCGCACGATCGTTTTCCTTTTGACCATCGGCGAAGAACAGGGACTCGACGGGGCGGAAGCATTTGCCGATTACTCGGTGCTGAAAAATATCGGGATACGTGCAGTGCAGAATAATGATGTGATCGGCGGAGTGATCTGCGGACAAAGTTCTTCAGCTCCGAGTTGCCCGGGATTGAATGATATCGACAGCATCGGTGTGCGGTTGTTCTCATTTGGCATAACGAATTCGCCGCACAAACAATATTGCCGCTTCGTGAAACTCGAATACAAAGAAATGATCGACCCATACGCGCTTGTGCACACGGACATCCGCATCATGACGCCAGAAGACCGCACGGGCAGGGGAGGAGATCATCAGCCGTTCCGTCAACATCTTTTTACTGCGATGCGTTTCACTTCGGCGAACGAACATGGTGATGCGAATGTGGCCGACACCGCTTATCACGATCGCCAGCACACCACACGTGATACACTCGGAACAGATAACAACAACGACATGGTTGTCGACAGTTTCTTTGTCAACTTCCGTTATCTCGCCCGCAACGCCGTCATCAACGGAAATGCTGCGGGCATGGCCTGCATCGGTCCGAATACGCCCGACATGGTTCTTTCCGTTTACGATTCCAATCTTGTTGTTCATGTCACGCAGCAACAGCAGTACATGCATTACCGTGTTGGCGTGCGCACGACGACGAACGACTGGGATTCTGTTTACACGTTTGTCGGTCTCGACGATACGATCGATGTTGCTCCTTCAGCGTGGTATCGTGTCAGCATTGCGTCGATGGACACGAATAATATTGAAAGTATTTTCAGCAAGGAATACAGCACGACTCCTGTTGGCATTGAAGAATATCTGAAAATGATCCCGGGAATTGAATTACTGCAGAATCATCCGAATCCGTTCGATGAAGCAACGGCGATCTCCTTCAACGTAACGACGATGCCACAAAACAGGAACGGAATCATCCGCATCACAGATCTGCAGGGAAAGATCGTGAAGGAAATTCCTGTTGAAATACAAATGGGAATGAACGACGTGTTGTACGAGCACGGTTATCATGCCACTGGCGTTTACAATTATTCGCTGATCGTCGATGGAAAGAATGTGGGGACGAAGGAGATGGTTTTTGCGGATTGATCGATATCGCGCCAGTTTGCGTGATGTCAGGTGTCCTGAGCTTCGTCGAAGGATCACCTGACAAGGCATGTGTGCTGGCGCAAACTGGCGACTTCGTTCAGACTAATGTCGCTTCGAGTGTGATCGGCATGTTTAGTGATTTCGAAACAGGGCAGGTTGCTTTTGCTTCTTCCGCCGCTTTCTGAAACGCATCCGGAGAAATTCCCGCGACTTTAGCTTTGCAAACAAGATGCGAGAATTCGATCACACCATTCGCCAGCTGATTTTCGCAAAAAGTTTCGATCGACTCCGGGGTGAATCCTGCAGCGCCGAGCACGAATGCGAGTTTCATTGAGAAACATCCGGCATGTGCGGCTGCGATCAATTCTTCCGGATTCGTGCCGACACCATCTTCAAATCGTGATTTGTAGGAATATTGCGCGTTGGAAAGAAGTTTACTTCCTGTAGAAAGTTTTCCGTTTCCTTCTTTTCCTGTTCCGAGCCAAACGGCTGTTGCATTTCTTTTCATATGATAGTTTTTTTAGTGCTCGTTTTGTTACCCGGTAAAAATACTCCAATCTTTCCCGTATTGACAGAAGGTTTCGATGAAATGACCTGACAAGAAATTGGAATTCAGAAAATCCGTGCTAATCTGTGCTAATCCGTGACTAAAGCCAAGTGTGTATCTTTGTTCTTCAATGCCAGCAGAAGTTCAACTCATCGAATGTCCGCGCGATGCCATGCAGGGCATTCACGATTTCATTCCGACGGAAAAAAAAATTTCCTACATCAATTCCATTCTGAAATGCGGATTTGATACGGTCGACTTCGGAAGCTTTGTTTCACCGAAAGCGATTCCACAGTTACGCGATACAGCAGAAGTTCTTTCGAAACTCGAATTGACAAAATCAAAACTGCTCGCCATCATTGCGAACGTACGCGGAGCAGAAGATGCCGTGAAATTCGACGAGATCAGTTATCTCGGTTATCCTTTTTCCATTTCCGAAACTTTTCAATTGCGTAACACGAATGCAACAATTGAAGGATCGCTCAAGCGTGTGGAAGAAATTCAGCAGTTGTGCATGCAGAAAAATAAAAAACTCGTCGTCTACATTTCCATGGCCTTCGGAAATCCGTATGGCGATCCCTGGAACGCCGATATTGCGATCCAGTGGACAAAGAAGCTGAGTGAAATGGGAATTGAGATCATCGCGCTTGCCGACACGATAGGCGTTTCGAATCCGGAGAACATCAATTATTTATTCTCGAATATCATTCCCGAATTTCCAAAGCTCACCATCGGAGCGCATCTGCACACGACACCCGACACGTGGAAAGAAAAAGTGGAAGCCGCGTGGAATTCAGGTTGCAGACGATTTGATTCAGCGATCAAAGGATTCGGCGGATGTCCAATGGCGACAGATAAACTCACCGGAAACATGCCAACGGAGAGTGTGCTCAGTTTTCTGCAGGAGAAAAAAGTGGAGAGCGGAATTGATATGAATAATTTCGGGAAAGCGATGGCAGAGGCGGGGAGTGTATTTCCCTTATAGTTCGTAATATTTCGTACTTCGTAATTCGTGCGTTTCGTAGTTCGTACGCACAAAAAATCCCGACCATTGCTGATCGGGATCCTTTGAATTTATTTTCCGCTTAGCGATTTCCGAGGTCTTCGAAATTCACGTCGCTGGTCACGTGATTCACAGAAGTGTCCACGTTGTGGTTCTTCTCGTTCACGATGTTGTGCTCATTTAACTCACCATTTCCTTCGTGGTTGTGGTGATGCTGCTGCGGAGGTCCGCCAGGATTGTTCTCCTTGATGAAGTTGATCACTTCCATCAGTCCGTCAGCGAATTTTTCAAAGTCTTCCTTGTAAAGGAAAAGTTTGTGCTTCTCATAGTGGAAGCGTCCGTCATCACCGAAACGTTTCTTGCTCTCAGTGATCGTCAGGTAATAATCATTCCCCTTCGTAGCCTTTACGTCGAAGAAGTAGGTACGCTTTCCCGCTTTCACAGGACGTGAAAAGATCTCCTGTTGATCGTTGTACCTGTGTTCTTGGTTTCCGTCTTGATTCATGCTTTTGGTTAGTGGTTGTTAAACAAAAATAGAAAAAAAAGAGCTCAATTAACATAGTTGCTTAGTTTTCAACATAGTATTGGCGGTCTTTACTGTTAATTCGGGGCAAAACGCCTTACGTGCGACCTTCGAAAGTCAAAAAAGAGGAAGGCTACAATATTGATTATCATATAATTAATTCAGCCCTTGTCGATACTGGCAATGAATTGGGTAAAAAGCGTCAATTAAGACGGGAAGTGGTTTCCGGGCGAAGAAATGCCTTAGGAATTACCTTTCAACTCTTCGATCTGCTTCTGGTAAAGCGAATAGTAAACG
>DATJEX010000421.1:0-9421 GCA_035496135.1 Bacteroidia bacterium | reverse complement strand
TTCAATTCGGCGGACATAAATACGCGGCTGGATTGACGATGGAAAAGGAGAATGTCGGAAAATTCGTGGACCGGTTCGAGAAAGAAGTTTCAGCGCGCATCACCGAGGAAATGCTGGTTCCCGAAGTGGAGATTGATCTGGAGTTGCCGATAGCGTCGATCGAAATGGATCTGCTCACGGAATTGAAAAAATTCGGTCCGTTCGGCCCGGGAAACATGGCGCCTGTTTTTCTTTCGAAGGGCGTGGTGGAAAGAGGCTGGGCGAGAGTAGTGGGAGAGAATCACCTGAAATGTGACCTGATCGATCCGAAATTTCCTGCGAGGATCTACCCGGCCATTGGATTCAACCTCGGGGAATATTTAGCACAAATTTCGAATAAGAAAGAATTTAATGTTTGTTACACGATAGAAGAGAATGAGTGGAATGGGAAAGTGACGCTGCAGTTGAATCTGAAAGATGTGAGGGTGTAAGGAATTTTTGCCGCAGAGGCGCCCACTCGGCTAGCTCGGGGCAAGCTCCGGCTCAAGGAGGTAAAGTAATTACAAAAATTAACCACGGGGGCACGGGGACACGGAGTTGCACGGAGAATAATTATTAATAATATTATTTATGGAAAAAGGAATCAAGCAAAAACAATTTACTGAAGACGAATACACTGAATTAACCACAAAAATTGTTTCATGTTGTGTTTCGGTACACAAAGAAATGGGTCCGGGGCTTTTGGAATCGGTGTATGAATATTGCCTTATGAAAGAATTTGAATTACGAGGTATTAACGCGCAGAGACAAGTAGAAATACCTCTTATCTATAAAGGTTTTGAGATCAAAAAATATCTGACCATAGACATTCTTGTGGAAGAAGAAATCGTTCTGGAAATAAAATCTGCGGAGGCGATGAACCCTTTGTACGAAGCTCAATTGTTGTCGTACCTCAAACTGGCCAGTAAAAAGATCGGATACTTATTGAATTTCAATGTTCCATTGATGAAAAGTGGAATTCGAAGAATGAGAAACGGATATTAAAACTCTCCGTGAATCTCCGTGTCCCCGTGCCTCCGTGGTAATCGTATGAACCAACAACTACCTTATCACCACTCTCCCCAGGACCGCAGAGAAATGTTTCTTCGCATCTTCCAGCGCTTTGAGTTCGCCCAGCTCGATGAGCATGTTCTCGAATTCCTGTTTTTCTTCCAGCTCACGGATGTTCTTTCTCTTTTCGTTGATCATCATTTCCACGTTCTTCAGCTTGAGCGCATTCGCCGCGTGTGATGCCGCGCGCGTGAGGACAAGATTTTCGCCCTGCACAAAAATACCGTGCTGTTCCCAGTTCGAAAGCTGGTAAGGAATACTCACGAGGTCGATCGCCAGCATGCTGATCTCCTTTTCCTCGTGCGTGATGAAATAATTCAGATCGGGAACAGAACCTTTCGCGATGATCGCACGATACACATCGAGCATACGCGCATACATCGTGTGCTGGAAAGTGATGTGATTCAGTTCAAGTTCAGCGAGTAAATATTCAGCGAGTGAAATCTCGATCTGTTCCGTTTTTCCTTCTTCTGTTTCAGAATCCACGAGCACAAGACATGATCCATAATTCAGCATCAGGCGGATCACTTCGCGTTCGGTGTATTCCGTTCCGGAAGTCTGTTCAACGGGAACAACTTCACTCGGGCGCGCAGTGATATCCGGCGTGAATTGTTGTTTGTATTCCTGGTTGCCGGTTGCGCCGGTCTTCTTGTCGTAATTTTTCCGGCGTTGCTTGTTGAGTTCATTCAGCAAAGTCTGTTCTTCGATCTGCAGGATGATGCTGCAGTCTTTCACGAAGACACTTCGCGTGATGGCATCGGGAATGAGCGCGATGCTCTCGACGATATCGTGGATCAATCCTGATTTTTTGATCGGGTCATTCGCCACATCTTTCGACAGCAATTCCGTTTTGAAGCGGATGAAATCCTTCGTGTTCTTGCGGATGAATTCCTTCAACTCTTCGCTCGAAACTTTTTTGGAGTAGGAGTCCGGATCGTCGTTATCGGGAAACAGCAATACCCGCACATTCATTCCTTCTTCGAGAATGAGATCGATGCCACGGAAACTCGCTTTTATTCCCGCAGGATCGCCGTCATAAAGAATGGTGATGTTGTTCGTGTAACGGCGGATCAAACGGATCTGCTCGACCGTGAGAGAAGTTCCGGAAGAAGCAACAACGTTCTCGATTCCCGCCTGGTGCATGGACGTGACGTCGGTGTAACCTTCGACGAGGTAGCAGACATCTTCTTCAATGATCCTCTTCTTCGCGAAATACAAACCATAGAGCACATTACTCTTATGATAGATATCTGTTTCCGGCGAATTGATATACTTCGCGATCGTCTTATCGGTCTTCAGCGTTCTTCCGCCAAAAGCGATCACGCGCCCGCTTGCGTTGTGCACAGGAAAAATGACACGTCCTTTGAAGCGGTCAAAAAACTTTTCCGGGTCTTCTTCTTTCTGAATGGTCAAGCCCGCTTTCACGAGATATTCCAGTTTGTATCCTGCGGCGAGTGCAGCGTCACTCAGGTCGCGCCACGTGTCGGGTGAATAACCGAGCTGGAATTTTTCGATGATGTCATTGCGGAATCCGCGTTCTTTGAAATAGGTGAGGCCGATGGCTTTTCCTTCTTCCGTTTCGTGCAGATTCTTTGTGAAATGTTTTTGTGCGAATGCAGAGACCAGTAATAAACTCTCGCGCTCGTTATCCTTTGCGCGCTGTTCCGGCGATTCTTCCGCTTCCTCGATCGTGACGTTGTATTTTTTCGCGAGCCATCTCAATGATTCGGGATAGGAGAGATGTTCGTGCTCCATGATGAAGTTCACGGAATTGCCGCCTTTGCCGCAACCGAAACATTTGTAAATACCGCGTGTGGGAGAAACGTTGAACGAAGGAGTCTTCTCGTTGTGAAAAGGGCACAGACCGATCATACTCGCTCCACGCTTTTTGAGCGACACGAACTCGCCTACCACTTCTTCGATGCGGGCGAGGTCAAAAATGCGGTCAACAGTTTCCTTCGGGATCATTTTTTTGAGGAATGTGAAGTTACGAAATAGATGACGGAGGAGGGAAGACAGATGCCGGATAAGATGAACATCATTGTAACATCCTATTCACAGGGAGAAAAGGCAACCTGGTTCATTGGCAGCCACTTACCTTTCTTTGCTGAGCTGAAGATTTTTCCCTTAGCCGCGATGGGCGGGAGTCCGCCGAGGCGGACCGACCAGACAGCGCGAACGAAGTTATTTTGAAGTGATGGTGGTACGCTCCTGAAAAGAAGACGGAACTGGGAAGACGGAGGTCGGACTATGGAAGAAGGAGCAAGGAAGAAGGATGAAGGAGTACGAATGAAGTCCATGCTCCATCTTCCATCATCCATGTTCTATTTGGCAGCGCCGAAATCTTTGGTGGTGGCATTTCCGTATTCGTCCCAGAATGTCCATTTGCCGATCATCTTGTCGTGCTGGTAATAACCTTCGGAACTTTTATTTCCGTTGGCATAATAGGAAACGCCGTAGCCTTCGCGGAAACCATCTTTGTAAGTTCCCTGGCTCCACAATTTTCCGTCTTTGTAAAACGTCATCCATTCGCCGTGACGCAATCCGCCTTTCACTTCGCCTTTCATGTACACGACTCCGTTGTCATAGCGTTCCACATGTTCTCCATCGTAAATGCTGTCTTTCACCGCATGTGGTATGGCGTTGGACGGTGTGGTTACAGAGAGCTGGTGCGTGGATGAATTGCCCGTATCTGTTTTGACGCTGTCGGTTTTACTTCCAGGCGTAACGTCGGTTCCGCATTGGAAGAACAGCAGTGAGATCGTGATGACCGCAGGAAAAAATAGTTTACTGTGCATAGATTATTTCTTTGAATAGACTTCCGTGACGGTAAATTTCCTTGCGATCGAGTTTTCCGTCATCGCCAAAGTACTTCCACTTTTTGATCTTTTTTCCGTCTTCATAACAACCGGTGGAGTTGACCTTGCCGGTGGCTTTAAAATCGGTGTATTTGCCATCCCAGTCGCCATGCTTGTACCTGCCTTTCACGAGCAGGTTGCCCGGCACATCGTAAAACAGCCAGTCGCCTTCTGCTTTTCCATTCACGATCCTTCCGGTATTCTGCAATTGCCCGTTATCATACCAGCGTTCGTAATCGCCGTACAATTCGCCATTGAGATACATCATCTTTTCCATGAGCTGCGCGTTCGGATACCACGTGTACCAGGTTCCTTCTTTTTTTCCGTTGATGAAAAAACCCGCTTGTTTTTTTATTGTGTCGCCATAATATTCCACCCACCATCCATCGAGTGAATCGGCTTTGAAATGCGCGATGCGCTGAATTCCGCCGTTCGGGAAAAAGAAATACCACACGCTGTCGAGTTTATCATCCTTGTAAAAACCGTAGCTGTCGAGTTTTCCTTCTTCGGTCCAGAAGAACCAGCAGCCCTGCGATTTTCCGTGCGCATATTTCCCGCCCGACTTTTTCATTCCGCTCTCGTAGAAAAAGGTCCAGTCGCCGTCGAGTTTTCCGAGCGAGTCGAGCATGCCTTCGGATTTTTCTTTTCCGTTCGGGTAATAATATTGCTGGAAATGTGACTGTGCGAATGCGGATGCGGCGCCACACAGGATAGCAATTGTGAAAAATAATTTCAGGGTTCTCATTTGTCTCTTTCGGTGGTGAAAATTAGCAAATCATGAAGAGACCTGCGCGCCGGGCTTTCCGGGAATGCGTTAAGAATTGTCAATGCCTGTTCGCGGTAACTGTACATTTTTTCGCGCGCGTACTCGATACCACCGCTCGCGTGCACGTAACGGATCACCTCTGCCACGTGCGCGGGATCCTCGTTATGATGTTTCATGATGTTGATGATCTTCCTTTTATCTTTTTTCTCCGCCTTATTCAGCGCGAAGATGAGCGGCAATGTCATTTTCTTTTCCTTGATGTCGATGCCGGTAGGTTTGCCGATGTCGCCCTTCGAACCGTAATCGAACAGATCGTCCTTGATCTGGAAAGCGATGCCGGTGAGTTCGCCGAATTTTTTCATCGTCTCCCGCAATTTCAGGTCACTGCTCACACTCGCGGCACCACAACTGCAGCAGGAAGCGATGAGCGATGCAGTTTTCTGGCGGATGATCTCGAAGTAAACGGGTTCTGCTATATCGAGCCTTCTCGCTTTTTCGATCTGCAGCAATTCTCCTTCGCTCATTTCCTTCACCGCTTCTGAAACAATTTTCAGCAAATGAAAATCGTCGTTGTTGATGCTGAGCAATAACCCGCTTGAAAGAAGATAATCACCAACGAGGACGGCAATTTTATTTTTCCATAATGCGTTCACCGAAAAAAAACCGCGACGCATATTCGAATCATCCACCACATCATCGTGTACGAGCGTCGCCGTATGCAACAGTTCGATGAGCGCAGCGGCACGATAGGTCGACTCGTTGATCTCGCCGCACATTTTCGCGGAAAGAAAAACGAACATCGGGCGCATCTGCTTCCCCTTTCGCTTCACGATGTAATTGGTGATCTTGTCGAGCAGCGGCACAGAACTCTTCATCGAATCGCGGAACTTCTTCTCGAAAAGTTCCATTTCTTCCGCGACAGGTGACTTGATGGATTCTACGGTGGCCATGCTGGATGACAAAGGTACTGTTTAGTTGGGAGGGAGGAGGGAGGCGTTGGGAGAAAAGGATGTATTACTCTGGACTTCAAAGACCACTGATTCCGCAATGAATATTGCCGGAAGTATTCTCCATTCTCCTCCCTCCGTACTCCTAACTTATTTTCACACTCGCCAGTTTGAACGTACTTCCTTTTTCGCCGTACAGGTACAATTGTGTGTCGCTCGATTGCATGAAGAGTTTCGGCCGGAGAATGATCTTGAGATCATCGTTACTGAACATGGCCTGCCGCTGCTGGTTGCCGTAACTGTCCATGGTCACAAGCACCGCGACCGATTTTTTCGGATTGGTCATGTATTTGTATTTATCGCCGTTCTTCAGGTCCATATTCTTCGGGCTGTCGTTGAACATGAAATACATTTTGTCCCCCGAGACGGCGAACGAGAATGAAGAGTAATAGCCAAGATCATTCCGGCTCACCTGGTATTTGGGAATTTTTTTCTCCCACGCGATCTGCCCGTCGGCGTTGATGCTCACGACGATTATTTCGTTGTAATAATAGTAGTAGGTATACGTGTACATCTTGGAAGCGGGATCGTAATTCTGCACGAGGATCTCGTAATACTGTTCCGCCACGAGTACCGCACCACCATCATCACGCAGCACAAGATATTTCAGATCGTAATTCGCGAGCTCTTTCCCGCTTTTCACTTTGCGCGGACTCATGAATTCGGCGAGAAAATCCTGCGAGAAATCCATGGTGCCCTGCTTCACCACTTCTTTCGTTTTCTTATCGATCTTCATGAAGAACGAACCGATCACATCGTTTGAACTCTTATTGGAATAGAATCCCGCGCAGATGATGTCGCCGCTGTCGTTCACCGTCATTTTTACATCGCTGATGAATTTCGGATCGAGATCCACTTTGTATTCCACGAGTTCATCCGTACTGCGGTCATAAATAAGCACGGTGTGATAATAGGTCGGAGTCGCCCTGCGCTGTGCCCTGGTCATCACCGAGCGGTCTTTCGAGACCGTAGCGAGCATGTACACATCGCCCTGCGTGGAAACGATGTAATTGTCGAGCGAAAAGAACTGGTCCTGGTAGGGCGGGCTGATGTCTTTCGTCCACGAAGTGTTCATATCCGAGTCGAGCAGCTGTAACGTATATTTTTCATTGGAGGCTTTCTCGAACGGTGGATTGATGATGAGCAGGATGTGACGGTAATCATTCGAGAGCGTGGCGAAGAAACTTCCGCTGTTGCTTTCCTTTTCGGCGGCGATCGTAGCAACGACCGTCCATTCCTTCGTTACGAATCCGCGGTCGTCGAGCATGCAGTAATAAAGTTCATTCAGATTTTTGATCTTGTCATACGTGCTGCCGAACACGACGAATTTTCCCGCGAGATAGAAAACACTTTGCGATTCCAGCTCTACATTGCTCGGAAGGCGCATGGAAATGTGTTTGGAATAATCCAGCCCCATATCCGATTTCTTGTAACGTTCCAGGATCGGTTCACGTGATCCGAACAAAGCGAGATCGGCGCGCAATGCGTAAATGCCGGTTGAATCTTCACCAAGCATCGTCGTCAATTCGGTTTTGCGGATCTGTTTCTGCGGAAGCCCCCAATTCACATCGATCTGCGCTGTGGCGAACAGCGGGATGAGGAACAGCAGGGAAAGGAATTTCGAACGCATGGGAAGTTCTATTTTCAAATTTAGTCATTCAGGGTCAAAGTTTTTCACCCTGAAGGTTATAAGTCATGACGCTCTTTAATTTTGTAACTTTAATAGAATGAAAAATGTGCTGCTGTTGTTGGTCATGCTTTTTTCAGCCGGAATACTGGAAGGGCAAACCGTTCTCAAAAGCGGTGCTGATACGACGAAGAAGAAGATCCACGTGACGGTGATGAATCCCAATGGAAAATCGAATATTCCTTACCAGGGAAAAGCCATGCACACCGATAGTGTAACGGACGCGGCCAAGATCAATTTCCTGAATTTCGCGAGAGGAGATTTCGAACTTTATTATGAACGCCGCCTGAGTGATGGGTTCAGCGTGGAGGCAGCAGGCGGAGTGACTTACGTCGATTACATGTATGAATTCTTCAACAATGGTGCGCAGTTTTTTTCCTGGGCGAATGGTGGGAAGAAGAATGCGAAATTCTATTCCGGTTTCGCGAGTGGAATTCAGCTGAGATGGTTCCCTTCGAGGTACGAGACCGCGATCACGGGTTATTACTTCTCAGCAGGTGCGACGTATCGTACATACAAAATGGATTATTTCGTTTACAACGGACTCATCGGAATTCCGCATCACCTCAACCGGACTTTAACCAACTTCAACATTCAGTTCGGCCACCAGGATGCAGATCCGTATGAGCGCACATTCTGGGAATGGTATGTTTCTGTCGGAATCGGACACGCGATCGAGGACACTGTCGACATCCACCAGAATGATGTCACGTTCTATCACAATAACTGGTGGAGGCCCGTGGTGGGCGCTGGAATTAAACTCGGATTCACGATCTGATGTGCATATTCTGTAATCTATGAATACAGCATCAGCACATTCGCACATCACTTTTTCATGGCAGCATTCTTATTCGCCAGTTGTCCGCACGCGGCGTCAATGTCTTTTCCTCTCGAACGGCGAACATTCACGATGATCCCTTTTTCCTCGAGAATATTTTTGAAAACGTCGAGCCGTTGTGGCAAGGTCTGCTGGAATTCTCCGTCCTCGATCGGATTGTATTCAATGATGTTCACTTTCGCGGGAACTTTCCTGCAGAAGGCGGCGAGTTCGCGCGCGTCTTCGGGCGCATCGTTGAAATCCTTGAACACGATGAATTCAAATGTGACGCGCGTTCCCGTTTTGTCGTAAAAATAATTCAGCGCTTCTCCCAACGCATCGAGTGCATTCTGCTCGTTGATCGGCATGATGTAATTCCGCTTGGCATCATTCGCCGCGTGTAACGAAAGCGCAAGATTGAATTTCACCTGGTCGTCGCCGAGCTTCTTGATCATCTTTGCGATGCCGGCGGTAGAAACCGTGATGCGCTGCGGCGACATTCCCAATCCTTCCGGTGAACAGATCCGGTCGATCGATTCCAGGACAGGACGGTAATTCAGAAGCGGTTCACCCATTCCCATGTACACGATGTTGGTGAGCGGTGAATCATATTTCTCTTTCGCCTGGTCGCGGATGAGCACCACCTGGTCGTAAATTTCTTCGGCGTCGAGGTTGCGCAGGCGCGCGAGCCGGCCCGTTGCACAGAACTTGCACGTGAGCGAGCAACCGACCTGCGAGGAGATGCACGCGGTCATGCGCGAATCGGTCGGGATCAAAACTCCTTCCACAATATTTCCATCATGCAAACGGAACGCATTCTTGATCGTCCGGTCCTTGCTGATCTGTGCATCGGCAACGGTCACGACCGGGAAAGAAAAATTTTCGGAAAGCAATTGACGCGTCTCTTTGGAAAGATTCGTCATCTCTTCAAAGTTCCGTGCTGACTTCTGCCAGAGCCATTCGTATACCTGTTTCGCACGAAAAGCCTTGTCGCCTTTTTCGGTGAAAAAAGTCTTCAGTTCATCAATGGAAAGTTGCCGTATGTTCTTCGTGGAAGACATGCTGCAAAGGTACGGCGATAAAATCTCTTTGATGTTTGTAATTCCCGAATTACTCCGACATTTGCAGACTGAAATATGCGTTTTTTAACCTCCGATCATATTTTTTCTTCCCACACCGGCTTCATCTCCAATGGCA
>DATJEX010000420.1:0-7428 GCA_035496135.1 Bacteroidia bacterium | reverse complement strand
GCATTTTTTCTCCGCCACCGATATCGACCAGGTCTGTGAGTTTTATTTTTCCGGAATACACGAGCTCGTCCGGAACTGCCGGATCGAATGTTTCCGGGAATTTTTTCGCGATGCTCTTTTCAAATACATCGTGACGGGCCGAAGTCAGCCCGTTGCTTCCCATTCCACCGTTGTATTCCTTCTCGTACGATGCTTTTCCATAGGAAGCAAGACCGACAATAACATCTCCGGCTGTAATTTTTTCATTGGTGATCACATCACTTCGCTTCATTCTCGCCACCACCGTAGAATCGACAATGATCGTGCGGACGAGATCGCCCACATCGGCTGTTTCGCCACCGGTACTTCTTATTCCCACTCCACTTTCGCGCATGGATGCAAGGACTTCTTCTGTTCCGTTGATGATGGCCGCGATCACTTCGCCGGTGATAAGATTCTTATTTCTTCCGATGGTGGACGAGAGAAGAATATTATCCGTTGCGCCCACACAAAGCAGATCATCCGTATTCATCACGATCGCATCCTGCGCAATTCCTTTCCACACGGAAATATCTCCCGTCTCTTTCCAGTAGGCGTAAGCGAGCGAAGATTTTGTTCCCGCGCCATCTGCATGCATCACGAGGCAATACTGTTCATCTCCGGTCAGGTGATCGGGCACGATCTTACAGAACGCTTTCGGGAAAAGGCCTTTGTCAATATTCCTGATGGCATTGTGCACGTCTTCCTTTGAAGCGGAAACACCACGCTGATTGTACCGTGTATCTGACATATCGTAAAAAAAGAAGCGCCCTGTTTTTGCAGGACGCTTCAAAGTTAATCATTAGTCATGTTAGCAGTAGCGGCGATCATCAGCTGGAAGGATCGCGAAAGAATTACGCAGGATCGCTGCGGAATTCATTGCTGTCTGGTGAGGCTGCGTGGTTGTGGTTGTACCAGTTGTACCGCCACCTGTTGTTCCACCGCCTGTTCCTGTACCTGTTCCGCCACCGGAATCATCTGTCGCAGTAGAATCTCCGTATTCATCCATCGCACCGGCGAGAACTTTCGGGTGAATGATCTGGCGCGGATTCTGATCTTTCGGAGCCTTCGGATCTACATAATCCCAGCTCAATACTTTGAATACCGTACGACGATTCATGATGAACAATGCTTCCTGTTCCTGTTTTGTTTTCTTGCTGAGGATATATTTCTCCGTAAGAATGGTTCCGTCAGCAAGTTTCAGCGGACGTGACTCACCATAACCGACAGCTTTCATCCGCTCTTTAGGAATTCCTTTTGAAACGAGATAATCAACGCAAGCCTGTGCACGGGCCTGAGAAAGCTTCATATTGTAGGCATCACTTGCGCGGGAGTCTGTATGCGCGCTCAGCTCGATGACGATCGTTGGGTTATCAATAAGCGTTTGATAGAGGAAGTTCAACGAATCTTTGGAGTTGATCGGCTTGTGTGTGTCATTGAGTTTGTTTGTACCTAAAGAATCGACGAGAAGATCGGAGTGATTCAACGCATAAAGTACCGCAGGGAAACGGATCTCGCTCTCAGCAGGCTGCAAGCAGAAATCAAGTGTGAAATCTTTTGAATTCATTTCACCAACTGTAGTGAGTTTTCCTTTGTCTTTATCAGGCAGGTTGAGGTAACCTTCCGCTTTCGTGGAATGTCCTTTATCCGAGAATACTGTTACTACGTAAGAAACTTCAGGATTCAGATCGAATTTATACTTACCGTCTTTGTCGGTCACCGCTTCTACTGCAGATCCATCAGAGCCCACGAGACGAACTGTACAGGTTTGAACAGCGATCGTCGGGCCGTATTTGCAATCGGTAACTGTTCCTGCCAGGTGGAATACCAGTGGTGGCAGATAGAATGACCAGATATCATCGGCTCCTTTTGTGCCTTCACGATTTGAAGTGAGGTAACCTTTTTCTTTTTTACCGTCGAACACGATACCGAAATCATCTCCAGGAGAGTTCATCGGGTATTTAAGGTTCTCAGGAGTTCCCCATTTCCAGTTCTTCGCGTCGGTGAGAGGAGCTTTGAAAATATCGAGTCCGCCCATTCCGAGAAGTCCGTCAGAAGAATAATAAAGATCGCCAGCCTCGCTGATGTATGGGAAGCCTTCGCGTCCGTCTGTATTGATCGTTGTTCCGAGGTTCACTGGTTTGCCCCACTTCTTCGCTTTTTTGTCGTAGGTAGACATCCAGAGATCGGAGTGAATTCCACCAGTTGTTCCGGTCATATCAGAAGAGAAAACCATTACGGTCTCATCAGAAGAAATGGTCGGGTGACGGAAGTTGAAGCTGTCGAGAACCGCAGCATCAAGACTGAAATCGATGAGTTCCGGTGTATCCCAGGAATTTCCTTTTTTGGAAGACACATAGATCTTACAGGTTATCCATTTTTTCTTCTGCTGGTCGCAACGTGTGAAGTAGATCTTATCCGCTTTCTTATTCACGCAGCTTGCACCTTCATTACCCATCGCGCTGTTCACAGAACCGGTGATGGTTGCAGGCGCAGACCATTTTCCGTTCTTGTCAACTTTTGTTTCAAAAAGATCTGAGTACATCGTTCCGGAGATCGGATCGACTTTGCTTCCGGTTTGACCTTCACGCTTTGAAGTGAAAATAATGGAAGTATGTTTTTTATCTGAATACGTTGGCGAGAAATCGTAGTCTTTGGAATTGATCTGCGCCATGTTCTCCACCACGTAACGTGTAGGATTATCTTTCCACTGCTGTGAAAGTTCAGAAGATTTAATTCCGTTCTCTCCGGCCGGATCCGATGGAACCCTGGTTTTGTAATCGGTGAAGGCAGTGACCGCTTCATCATACTTCATGTTGATCTTCAACGCCTCTGCATACCACAAATACATTTTGTCGTCGTTGTGTTTTGCTTTGATGGCTTTACCATACCAGCTCTCCGCCTGTTTCCAGTCGTTCATCTTGCGGTAACATTCCGCGATCTGGAAAGTGATACGGGCTTTCTCCTGTTTGTTCTTGATCTTCGAGATCCCCTTCTTGTAAAGCTCTACAGCGTTGTAGTATTGCTGCGATTCATAAGCGCGGTCTGCGTCGCGTACGTAGTTCTTCTGCGCATGTCCGTTCACCGAAAATGCCAACAGGAAGACCACAACAACAGAGAGTACTTTTATCAGTTTCATAGTGGGTTGGATTTGTGTTTCAGATTTTTTTGAAGTGGGTGCTAAGATAATCAAATCCATAACAAGTAAAAACAGGATTTCTACATTGTTGAAAGAGCTGATCCAGCTTGCCGTGACCGTATAACGGCGACGGTTTAAAATGATACAGGCCGGGCCCTAAACTCCGACCTGTATCGATCATAATTTATTGGTTTTTAAAGGATTAATTTTTGTTTTCAATTATTACCGTCTGCATCATCATTCACTTCCACCCCTGTTTCATCGAAGAATCCCTTTTTAACATTTACGGGAGGTGCCGGCGGACGTGGCGGCGCTTTCGGGTCAACGTAATCCGTACGGAGAACTTTGAACGTCGTGCGGCGATTGAGTTGATGAAGCGCTTCCCGTTCTTTCAAGGAAGTTTTTGAATTGATATAATTCGCCGTCAACACCACTTTCCCCATTTTCAACGGAGCATCAGGGCCCCAGCCTTTCGCAACCAATCTATCCTTGCTGATCCCTTTCGAGATGAGATAATCCACGCACGCCTGCGCGCGACGCTGCGAAAGATCGCGGTTGTGTTCCGCAGATCCGCGTGAATCCGTGTGCGCGTCAATTTCGATCACGAGATTCGGATTTTCAACAAGAAGTTCGTAGAGATAATTGAGCGAATCTTTGCTCTGCTGACGGAGATCGGCACTATCGAGTCCATAGAGCACAGCAGGGAATTTTATATCCACTGTTGGAATGGAATCTACATAGATCGTATCATAAAAATCGTGGCAAAGATTCATTCCGAGCGTGGTCAGTTTCAACCGGTCATCATCTTTCATACTGAAATAAGATGTTGAGAATTTACTCGAGGCAGAATCACATTTCACGCCGAGCAGGTAGGAAACATTTTCCTTGAGTGTGAACGCGTTCTTTCCATCCGTTCCGCTCGTCACGCTGTAGGCTGTTCCATCACTTCCAACGAGATCGATGAAAGCATTCTTCACCGGAACATGGCTCGAGCGATCGAGTACCACGCAATTCAGGGTCGGATCACAGGGAACATACATGAATTTCCAGATGTCATCGGCGCCTTTGCTTCCCGCGCGATTCGATGTGAGATAACCCATCTGTTTTTTACCATCGATCACGATCCCGAAATCATCGCCGGGAGAATTGAACGGCGTTTTCATATTTTCAGGTGCACTCCAGCTCCATCCATTCGCGCTTTTTGTGGCTTTGAAAAGATCGAGTCCGCCGAGTCCGCCCAAACCATCGGAAGAAAAATAAAGTGTTCCGTCTTCGGCGATGTAAGGAAATCCTTCTCGTCCATTCGTATTCACCGAGCTTCCGAGATTCTGCGGAGCGCCCCATGTTTTTGTTTTCTTGTCGTAATACGAGATCCACAGATCGGAATGTTGACCGCCGGTCGCTCCGGTCATATCGGAAGAGAAGACCATCACTTCTTCATTGGCGCTGATAGCAGGATGACGGAAATTGAAACTGTCGAGCATCGACGCGTCCAATCCGAAATCAACAAGCAACGGCGCTCCCCATGAATTTCCGGTTTTGTCGGAGTAATAGATCTTACATGAAATGAGTTGCTTCTTTTTCTGATCGCAGCGCGTGAAATAGATCCGGTTTCCATTCTTCGTGATACTGCTCGCGCCATCGTTCGCCTGCGGCATATTCACACTTCCGGCAACAGCGGCCGGTGTGCTCCACTTTCCGTTTTTTCCCAGTCGCGCTTCGAACAGATCGCTGTACAGCATTCCCGAGATCGGATCGACTTTACTTCCTGTTTGTCCGGCGCGCTTCGAAGAAAAAATAATGGACTTGTGATTTTTATCGGACCAGGTCGGACAGAAATCATTGTAGCGCGTGTTGATCTGCGATTCATTCGTCAGTTGCCAGCGTGTCGTATCGGCATACCAGTCGATCGCATTGTTACACGCATCGATGCCGGTTTGCGCGGCAGGATCGGAAGGAACTTTTCCCGCATAGGTGGTGAAATCACCAATGGCGCGCGGGTATTCTCCGAGCTGTTGTTCCATCTGCGCAAGAAAAAGATACGAGCGATCGTCCACTGTTCCGTCCTTGATCGCTTTGGAGAAAAATGTTTTTGCATCGTCCCATTCGCTCAGCATTTTATAACACTGTCCGATCTGGAATTCGCAATACGCCTTGTTGGCGTCGGTCCTGCATTTTGCAAGTGCCGCGTGATAATTGGTGAGCGCGGTGAAATACTGTTGCGCTTCAAACTGCTGATCGCCGTAGGTGATCTCCTTCTGCGCAAACAAAAGGCAAGGGAATAGCAGCACGAGGGTGAAGAGTCGTGTAGGTTTCATGACTGAAAAATTTTATGGTTACCCGCCGAATAGTTTTGCCTTTTCTTCCGCGGTTCTGATACTATAACAGTCGTGTTTCAAAAAGATACGTTGCCACTTATAGATTTTTTCCGCGCAGATAAGATGTTATTTTCACCTTTGCGCTGAATTGGTACTTCAATTGCTGATGTTCGGTCGTAACAGTTTCATCCGGATGAATAAAAATCTACGTTGCATTCTTTTTCTTTTTTTATTGCCGTTCGCTACACACCTGTACGCGCAGCGCGACACCAGTGCGTATGATGATGACAACAGTGATCGTGAATGGGGTGCAGCGGTGTACGTGCAGGCGAGCCATGTTTTCTATCACGCGCATTTTGCTGACCTGCAGATCCAGTTTCCTTACCGCATCGATAACCGTAGCGGATATTTCACGGGAAATGTTTCCGGTCTTGGAAAAGGAGCAGGAACCTTTATCGCGTTCGGTTTACAGATACAGCATCGTGATGTGTCATTCGACATGAATATTTCTCCATTCGTCACGGCCGGTGCGAATAATATGTTCGACACGTATATCGGGCTCAGCTGGCGATGTCATTATGAAAGATATGTGCCGACAATGGCCGATTACGGAACGACTTTATTATGTCTTCCTATTTCATTTTCACTCGGCATACAGGATTACAACGCCATTTACAATGCAGGAAGAATAAGAATTGATACAACCGAGCGATTTTATGCTTTCGGTTCTGACCTCGGTTTGGGAGAGAATGAACCGGAACACGGATTCGTGAATATTTACTGCACACAATTCACCCTTGCATTAACGCCGACAGTCAATCTCGGTTATCGTCCGCTGCTTGGAAATTTCGTTTGCGAATTCCGTTTCGGCCCGTTCATTCCGATCCTGAACAAAGCGGGAGTGAATTTTTATTACCGCGACAGTGATTTTGACAACGGCGCTGTCTTCCCGAAACTGGCGACAATCCCATTCAAAGGATACGGCATCCGTGCTTCTTATAATGGCGGCGATGTCCCGAACAATCCTTTTCCCATTGCCGGTTGGATGCTGAGTTTCCGTGTGAATTTCGGAACGCCGGAACTGGATCACGGAAGGCCGGTGATAAGAGGAGTGAATTGATTAAACTAGACAAATGCATGGGATCAATTACGGATTGTGCGGAGATACGGATTGAGAATTATACGGATCGCGGGATGGAATGCTGAAGGTGCGGACTTGCGGAAAATCCAGTATGCGCTCGTTGTACAGGAGATAGAATAATCATCTATTCGCGATCTGTCATTTGTGAAGAATGATCTTCCGCGAAAAATTTTCCTTTCCCGAATTTACATTCACAAAGTAAATTCCATCGGCCTGGTCTGATAGGTCGATCACATTATTCGTCGCATCGAGTTCCTTTTCGAGCACCTGTTCACCCATTGAATTAAAAATACTGATCATTCCAGTTGTCCAATTTGTTTCGAATTTGAAAATTCCCGAAGAAGGATTAGGCATGATATTCAAATTGTCCGTTTCAACTTCTTCTTCGGCACCAAGAGTCATATAGCACGGAACGGAGAGCGCGAGCGGCAGATTGGAGTCATTTGTATTCCCATTACCGAGTGTACCGGTATAGTTTCCACCCCAGAGATACAAATTGCCATAAGGCCCCATTGCGATGGAATGCGATCCACCCATTGAAAGGCTGATAATCTTATACAAACCGACAACCTGGACCGGGACATTGCTTGATGTATTTGTTCCATTGCCGAGTTGCCCTCCCGCATTATATCCCCAGCTCCAAATGGTGCTGTCACTTCTCAAGACCAGCATATGACTTGCATCCGAAGAACCTTTCGGAAGCGCAAGAACTCCTGTAAGATTGGACACTTGCACGGGCAAATTGTTATCGGTATTGGTCCCATCACCAAGCTGACCGAAATTATTCCGGCCCCATGCCCATACTGTTCCGT
>DATJEX010000419.1:0-5137 GCA_035496135.1 Bacteroidia bacterium | reverse complement strand
AGCCGGAGAGAAAAACAATATGGTGGACTTCATTACCGCTCACCATATGATCAAACCGAATCTCGGTGAAACCAAAGGCCCCTGGGATTCATGGAGCACATGGGATACATGGTCAACATGGGATACCTGGAGCACATGGGACACCTGGTCAACATGGGATACCTGGAGCACATGGGACACTTGGTCAACATGGGATACCTGGAGCACATGGGACACCTGGAACACCTGGAGCACATGGGATACATGGTCAACATGGGACACCTGGAGCACCTGGTACAACTGGTATAATTACTAAGCAAACACAACGTGGCTGATAAGGAGATGAAGTATCCAGCGGGTCCTGTGGATCTGCTGATCGTGCAAGGTTCGCCATTCTGTAATATCGATTGCAAATACTGTTATCTGCCCGATCGTTTGAACAAAACGAAGATCCGGGTGGAAACAGTATTGAAAGCGGTGCAGCGGATCGTTGATGAAAAACTCATCAACAAACAATTCTCACTCGTGTGGCATGCCGGCGAACCGCTCGCTGTTCCTGTTTCTTTCTACAAAGAAGTCGTTGAAGGCATCAAGAAAATAATTCCGGAAGACAAGAAAGTCGTTCATCACATCCAGTCGAATGGCATGCTGCTCGACCAGGAGTGGTGCGATTTCATCAAGGCCGAAGGGATCCGTATCGGATTGAGCTGCGACGGACCTGAATTCATTCACGACCGCAATCGTCTTACACGCAGCGGAAAAGGAACATTCAAAAAAGTCATGGAAGGAATGCAGATGCTGAAAGACAACGGCATCGACTTCCACGTCATTGGTGTGATCACCGATTTTTCGCTTGATCATGCCGAAGAGATCTACAATTTCTTCCAGGGCATCGGTGTTCGTTCACTCGGACTCAATATTGACGAAGAGGACGGCGCGAATAAAAAGAGTACCATCCAGGCTCCGCTCGAAGACAAGCTGAAAAAATTCTGGGCGAAACTTTACGACCTGCAGATCAACAGCAAGAACTATTTGCACATCCGCGAATTGTTCAACCTGCATTCACGCTTGTTCGAAGGGCCAATGCAATTGCCGGAAATGTATTTCACCCAGATGAACGGGCCGCTGCAAATCATCGCGCTCGACATCAACGGAAATTTCACCACGTTCTCGCCTGAACTGCTCGGAATGAAAGATTCCACTTACGGTTACGAGAATTTCGATCTTGGAAATGTACACGACATCGGTTTCCTCGAGTCGCTCGATACGCCGAAGTTCAAACACATCTTCAACGAGATCACCAAAGGAATTTACGCCTGCAGGAAAGAATGCGAATATTTCAACCTGTGTGGCGGCGGCGCTCCTTCGAATAAATTGTACGAGAACCAGTCATTCGCGACCACTGAAACAAGATATTGCCGTTACACCCGCAAGATCATCATTGACGCGGTGATCGACAAGATGCAGAAAGAACTGGCTCATTAAAGTTGTTTGGTTTCTTGTGTTTGTTGGTTTCTTGTGTTGCTTATGTTGATTTATTACTAGCCAACAAACACAAGCAACTTAAGAAACACAAGCAACAAAGGAACTTAAGCAACCAACAAACACAAGCAACTTAAGCAACCAATGGCATTGCTCGATCTCTTCAACCGGAAAAAAAAGATCTCCTGTATGGATTCCGGCATCTGGATGATCGATGATCTCCTGAATGATGCTGAATGCGACAAGATCATCGGGAGAATTGAAGAACGCGGATTCAAAGTCGCGCGCCAGTACGACAAAGGCCGGCACAACAAAGAAACGTTCATCGTAGAAAAAGATGTCGAAGAAAAACTCATCGCTGTCTTCGATAAACTGAAACTCGTTTCCCCGGAGAAAACCGTGGAGATCGAAAAGGTCAGTCACCCGCTCGAATTCTACAAATACGACAAAGGCGATTACATCACCTGCCACACCGACGCGCCGAGGGAAATTGAAAAAGATCTGTGGTCGGAATACACGCTCGTGCTTTATCTCAACGACAATTATTACGGAGGCGAAACGAATTTTCCTGTACGCCACATCAAAGTCACTCCGCGCAAAGGATGCGGATTGATCTTCGATCAGCGTTACGATCACGAAGCGTGTGAGGTGGGAGAAGGAACGAAATATATTCTGCGCACGAATTGTCTCACGAAGGGCATGAAGCCGGGGCCAAAACCGGAACCGCCGAAGGGAACTCCGCCTCCGAAAAAATAAGCCGCAGATTTTCACAGATTGCAGTGCAGATTTCCGCTGATCAAAAAGGCCACATGCTGTCCCGGCCAATTACGTACCTTTACGCGGAATTCTCCAATGAAAATCTCCGCTTCCATTTATTCCACCACCCGCGATCTGAAAGAAGTTGTTGCCGATCTCGACGCGCACCGCATCGATCTATTTCACGTGGACTGTAATGATGATCCGAAGGTTTTCGACGACATTGAGAAGATCCGCCAGTGGAGCAAAACACCGGTCGACCTGCACATCATTTCCAAAACGCCCGAGAAATATTTTCCACTCCTCGAGAAAACACCGGTCGATTACGTCACGTTTCAATACGAAGATCTTCCGGGAAAACTGAATGTTCCTTCCACTATCAAAGGAAAACTCGGATTGGCGATCACTGCTGTTTCTGATATTGACGTTTTTGATCAATACGCCGGCCGTTTCGATTTCATTTTGATGATGGCGACTATTCCCGGAAAAAGCGGCGGTGAATTCAACACGGAAATTTTCAGGAAGATCAGGATGTTCCGGAAAAAATACCCGGAGAAAAGAATTCATGTGGATGGCGGAGTGAATGGCGAAGTTTCCTTCATCCTGCGCAATATGGGCGTGTACGCGAGCGTGAGTGGCTCTTATCTCTTCAAAGCAAATACCGTAGGCAGCGCGCTGCTCAACCTGAAGACGCACGAGAATGAATCGCATTTCCTGGTGAAGGATTTCATGATGACGAACGGAGAAATTCCCGTGCTGAAACCGAGCGAAAGAAGTTTTGAAAATATCCTGCGCAGTATTGAAGACTATGCGCTCGGATTCACAATTCTCGCTGATGAGAAGAATAAACTCCAGGGAATCATTTCCAATGCCGATGTGCGCAAAGGAATGCTGAAGAAAATAAATTCGCTCAATTCCATTGGAGAAAATGACCTGGTGAATCGTACGCCCGTTACCGTGAATGAAAATGCAACGGTGAAAGAATTGCTCCGCCTCATCAAATCGAAAAAATTCCCGATCATGTATTTACCGGTGGTCGATAATGAAAATAAAGTAACAGGGGCTTTGACGTTCTTTAACCTTGTGAAAGGAGAGGCCTGATAATAAGAAAACCCGCGCCAGGCCACTCGACAGGCTCGCGACAGGGATAGAAGCGGTACACCACAGACGTGCGAGCACGGCGAGGAGTACAAGCGGATAGCCCGGCCCTGAGCTTGTCGAAGGGGGCGCCCAAAAGAAAAATATGATCGTAGAATTAAAATCTTCTGTAAACGAAAAACGCGCGAATGAGATCGCTGTAGAACTGAAAGCTTTCTGCATTCCGTACGAAGGGAAATTCACACTCATCACACCATCTTCCACCAAAGAACTGGATGCGAAATTCCAGGGCGAGGCGGATCGTGTGACCGTGCTGAATGATGATATGCAACTGTCTTCGCGCGCGTGGAAAAAAGAAACACGCGAGATAAAAATCGGCAATGTCACGATCGGCGGCAAGACAAACAACACCTTGCTCATTGCGGGACCCTGCTCTGTTGAGTCGGAAGAACAGATCGAACAGAGCGCGGCTTTGCTGAAAGAACTGAACATTTCCACCTTGCGCGCCGGAGCATTCAAGCCACGCACTTCTCCTTACACGTTCCAGGGAATGGGACTCGACGGACTGAAGCTGCTGGCGAAAATGCGCGACAAATACGGATTCAACATTATCACCGAAGTGCGCGATGCAACACAAGTGGAAGACATCATCGCGTACGCCGACATCATCCAGATCGGCGCGAAGTCGATGTACGATCACGGCATTCTCAAACGCTGCGGCAAAACACAGAAGCCTGTTCTGTTGAAACGCGGTTTCGGAACAACGCTCCAGGAATTTTTACAATGCGCCGAATTCATTCTCGCAGGAGGAAATCCGAATGTGATTCTCTGCGAGCGCGGAATCCGGACATTTGAAACCAAAACCAGATTCACGCTCGACCTCTGCGGCGCGGCGTGGATGAAACAATATTCCAATCTCCCGATCATTCTCGATCCTTCGCACGCGATAGGTTACGCATACGGTGTGCCCGATCTCGCACGCGCGTGCACGGCCATGGGCGTGGACGGATTGCTGATCGAAGTTCACCCGAATCCGAAAGTGGCGAAGAGCGACGCAAGCCAGCAATTGAATCACGATGAATTCCGTGTTCTTGCGAATTCATTGAAAGCTGTTGCAAATTCCATTGGAAGGAAAATCATTTAACTTTAAGACTTGGCGACTTGGCGACTTGGCGGGAAATGGTTCACGCAGAGACGCAAAGGCGCAAAGACTATATGTCCCTTTACGCAGCAAATCTTTCCTTCCTTCTCCGCAAGCATCAACTCGGTGCGGCGCAACTTTCATCTGAACTCGGAATAAAAGATCTTGCCCGCCCGCTGCCGGATGATATTCCGCACATCGCTGAAAAATTTTCCGTTACCACCGATCTTCTCCTGAAAACCGATCTCGAAACAAGGGAAGAGCAGCGCAGTAAGGATATCAAACTCGTGATCTTCGATATTGACGGCGTACTCACCGACTGCGGAATTTATTACACCGAGAACGGCGACGAGATAAAAAAGTTCAACGCGAAAGACGGACTCATGATCCGCCGACTGAAGAAGAAAGGAATTGAGACGGGGATCATTTCGCATGGTTACACAACCAAACTCATTCAGAAGCGTGCGGACATTCTGAATATCTCTCACCTTGAAGTTTCTCAAACTCCGAAGATGGAAACGCTGAACAAATGGTGTGCGATGATGAACATCAAACCGGAAAATATCTGTTACGTGGGTGATGATGTGAATGATGATGAAGTGATGCGCGCCGTTGGATTCTCCGCTTGTCCGGCCGATGCGGTGGATGCGATCAAGAATATCGTGAATGTGGTGCTGGCGA
>DATJEX010000418.1:0-15533 GCA_035496135.1 Bacteroidia bacterium | reverse complement strand
CGTACATGAAAAAATCTTTTGTCGGATCAACAGACGGATCGACTTTATCAGCGAAAACATCCGGCTGATTGGAGATCTTTCCGGAGAAAGCGAAAATGGAAATGGAAGCTACGGCTGCAAAAGGGAGCGTTCTTAGAATGCGCATGGGTAAAAGTTTGATCGCAAGATAGCAAGAGTAAAAGCCTGAAACACGCCGATCGTCTGAATTTATACCAATGGAAATCCGGGCGGACAGGTGGCGAAATAAAGGAAATGCCGGACATGATATCCGGCATTTTCCACGACACGCAGCATGTCGTATTCCATCAACCTGTGAAATTATTTTGGCTGCACGTCTGTCGAAGGAACCGTTGTTCCGTTTGCAGGAGCAGTTGTTCCGTCTGTTGGCGTAGTTGTTGTTGCCGGAGTTGTTGTTCCGGTTCCGGTAGAAGTTGTTCCGGAAGCATTCTCGATGATCTGGTTATTGTCCTCGTGCCGCTGACCTGATTGCTCGAGCGCCGCTGCATCTGCCGCCGCTTTTTCAGCCGCCGCTGCATCTATCGCATCCTGCTTCGCTGCAATTCCGCTCCAGTAACTTTTTGTTGTCACGATCACGATTCCCCCCGTGACATCGCCATATGAAGCGGGAATTCCACCGGAGAGAATACTGATCTGTTCGATGGAACCTGCAGGAACACCAATGTTGCCATACATCACTTCTCCGTCTACGTACGTCGCGCTTGCATTCTCACGCGCACCACGCATCACGAGTCCGCCATTCGGGCCCTGGCTCACCTGCGAACTGTTTCCCGTCACCATACTCATCAAGCTTGTTCTGTCTGCCGCCGTATTCCGGATCTGGTCAACATTCATATTCTGGATCGAGGAATATTTCGGATCGACAGGAGATCTTACATCGCGGATCACGATTTCTTTAGAACTATCAGTACCGAGTAATTGCATAGGAAACGTCGCGTAGGAAGTTTGTCCCGCGTTCACTTCAACAGCAGTCTTGGTGAACGTTTTGTAACCGACCACGTGCGTCTGTACATCATACGATCCGGGCGTGAGTGCGCGGAAAGTTGCGTTGCCATCCATGTCGGTCTGATTCCCGGTCTTGCCGGAAGCGGAAATGAGAATCACCACGGCGCCCGGCATGGGTTGACCGTTCTCGTCGGTAACTGTTGCTTTGATGTCGCCCGAACTGGCATCCTGTGCCGAACTGTTGAAGGGAAGCGCACCCAGGATAAGGAGTGCGAAAATGGATAAGATCTTTTTCATGATATTTTATTTTGAATTACGTTGTCGTGCGTTTTCACCAATAAGAACGCAGCGATGGAAAGAATTCCATAAGGTATCCGGGTGAAAAAGCACAAAAGGAAAAAGCCGGTTGTTAACCGGCTCCTTTGATCCTGTAATTGGTAAGGTTTGATCAGTTCATTCGCCCACAAATGGATTGTGCTTCTTTTCCCAACCTATGGTCGTGAATGGCCCATGGCCGCAATACACTTTCACTTCGTCGGGCAGAACGAATAATTTTTCACGGATACTCTGCAGCAGTTGTTCGTGATTTCCTCCCGGCAGATCCGTTCTGCCAATGGAATTCTGAAAAAGCACATCACCACCGATCACCACTTTATCTTCCCTGGAATAGAAGCAAACACTTCCCGGTGAATGGCCCGGCGTGAAGAAAATATCAAACTTGGTATTGCCGAATTTTACCTGTTGGCCTTCTTCGAGGAAAACTTTCGGCTCCGGTTGTGGTCCGCCCGGAAATCCATACATCTCGCACACCATTGGAAAAGATGCCAGCACGTTCAGATCATCTTTATGCATCTCCAGTCCGAGTCCCCATTTCTGCGACACAAAATAATTCCCGAACACATGATCCACGTGACAATGGGTGTTCAGCAATTTCACCGGTTTCAGCTTCTGTGATGTAATATATTGAGTCAATTCCTCCTCCTCTTCCGAGATATGACAACCCGGATCGATGATGACGCATTCGCCCGTTTCATCGGAAACGACATAAGTGTTCTCGGCGAACGGGTTGAAGGTGAATTGCTTTACAGTGGTCATCTTTTACTTGATATTTCTGGTGACCGAAGATACGAACGAAAAAAGCCCTTGCCACAACCATCAACGACTCTGTTAAAGTCTGTCAAATCCCGATTCCATTTTTTTTCGCCGGACCGCTAATTCGAACATTCGCGCGATTAGTAATTCGTTCCCATTTTTGTATCTTTATTGTCCGCCCATGAAGCGGTTTTTCCTGCCGGATCCTCCTCCACACACTTTCCGCGGGAAAAATTCAAGAACTATGAATTTTATACCGAACAACATGCTTCGATATCGCGTGCTTTTACGTGTGTGGAAATTATTTTTCCTTCTTTTTCTTCCGGCCATCATGCCTGCGCAGTTCTACAACGGTTCTCAAACCGACTTCGGGCAGAACCGCGTGCAATACCAGGATTTCAAATGGAATTATTTCAAGTTCGATAAGTACGAGGTCTATTACAACACCGGTGGATCTGAGCTTGCGATTTCCGTAGCACGTTCCGCTAAAACGGAAATTGCCGACATCGAGAAATTCTTTGACTATACGCTGGAGGACAAGATCCAGTTCATCGTTTACAACAAGCAGGAAGATTTCAAACAGAGCAACGTCGGATTGAACACCGATGACGGCTCCAACGTTGGCGGCGTGACAAGGATCGTCGGAAGAAAAGTCTTTCTTTATTACGAAGGCGATCATGAAAAACTGGAAGAGCAGATCCGTGCAGGTATCGCGGAAATTTTGATCAACCAGATGATGTATGGCGGCAATGTGCGCGACATGGTGAAGAATTCCACGCTGCTCAATCTGCCGGAATGGTATACCAAAGGACTCGTTTCCTATGTAGCGAAAGGATGGAACAGCGATATCGATAATCGTGTTCGCGATGGAATCATGAGCGGACGTTTCCGCAAATTCAATCACCTCACGGGTGATGATGCGCTCTACGCCGGTCATTCCATCTGGTATTACATAGCCGAAAAATACAGTCCGGCTGTCATTCCGAATATTCTGTACATGACGAAGGTGAGCCGTAACGTGGAAAGTTCTTTTCTCTTCGTACTCGGTGTCAACATGCGCGTGCTCACGATCGAGTGGATGGATTATTACAGCAAACGGTATTCACTCAATGATTCCACACGCACACTTCCCGCGACAACACCGCTCATTGTAAAACCGAAATCGACACGAGTGTACAGCCAGGCGAAGATCAGCCCGGATGGGAAATATATTTCCTATGTGACGAATGAAATGGGCCAGGTGAAATTGTGGATGGAAGATATTTCCACCGGAAAACGCAAACGCCTTTTCAAACAGGGACAGAAACTCGATCGGATCAACGATTATTCCTACCCGCTTGTCGCCTGGCACCCGAATGGGAATATTCTAACCTACATCTACGAAACGGAAGGAGAAACGTGGATGACGATCTACACGATCGACACGAAGGAGAAAGTGACGAAGCCGATCTACAATTTCATCAAGATCCTTGACTTCAGTTATTCGCCCGATGGAAAATACATGGTGATGTCCGCTGAACAGAACGGGCAAACGGATATTTACGTGTACAACATCGGAAGCGGAAGTGCGGTTCCTGTCACGAAAGATATTTATGACGACATCAACCCGCGATTCGTTGACAATGGAAGAAGTATCATTTTCAGTTCAAATCGCGATGGTGATACACTCGGGCCTGTCGATCCCGACACGAAGCTGCGTACTTCCTACGATCTGTTCGTTTACAACTGGCAGACGAAATCAGTCATTCTTCGCCGCATAACGAATACGCCGGGCATAAACGAATTGCAGGCGCAACCGTGGGATTCCACACACTTCACCTACATCTGCGACCAGAATGGAATTTACAATCGTTACGTTGGATATTTTGACAGCGCGATCTCTTATGTCGATACCTCGGCGCATTACCGTTATCTCGCGAAAAGTATTCCTGTAACGAATCTCGAATACAACATCATCGAACAAACGGTCACTCCTTCCGCTGGAAAACTCACGCAGATCATTTTCCACAACGGCAAATATTTCATTTACACGGAAAACATCACCGATTTCAATTCGCTCGCAGCTGTAAAACTCAAGAACACGGTTCACCGCGACCGCATGATCGAACTCGCGCGGATCGATGCTGAACTGGATTCTGCCGCGAATGTCAAACCTCCGGATACGCCGAAGAATCCGAATGGGAAACCGATGCAGCAACTGAATGTTCCGAAGTCGACGACACTCAACACGCCGAAATCGGACAGCGGAAAAGTTGACATCAACAATTACCAGTTCGGGCAACCGAATCAGCCGAAGAATGATGTTCAACCGCCGCCACCAACCACGACTGTTGTAAAATCAAATCCGGATACAACCACTACAGATTCCGCAGCGGTTCCTGTTCAGAAAGATCAGTTCCTCCTGCCGATCGCGCGCAACTATAAAATTCAATTCAGCACGGAATACGTTGTGAGCCAGCTCGACAATAGTTTTCTCAACGCAGGTTACCAGCGTTTCTCCGGTGGTGAATCGCCTGTTTATCTCAATCCCGGATTCACCGGCCTCATCAAGATCGGGATGACAGATCTTCTCGAAGACAGAAAAATGGTCGGTGGTGTTCGTCTTTCCGGCGATCTGAAGAACAACGAATATGTGCTGTATTACGAAGACCGCACGCGTCGCTGGGACAAAAGCATCATGTTGCATCGCCAGTCGTTCCTGAATGTCGCAGGATACGGAGCTTCGATCGACAAGATCCATACACACGAGGCCCGTTACGGATTGAAATATCCGTTCAACGAAGTACTCAGCCTGCGGATGAATTTCGGTTACCGCAATGACATCCGCGTGCGATTGGCCACGAACTACAGCGACCTCTTCGTTCCGAATACGTTCAATAATTCCGCGAATGCAAAAGTGGAACTGGTGTTCGATAACACGATCAAACGCGGATTGAATCTGTACAACGGAATGCGTTTCAAAGTTTATTCTGAATCATTCCAGGGGCTCGATAGTATTTTCAAAGCGAAACAGGATTCCAACCGCTGGTTCAAGAATGATCTCTACACCGTTGGTTTCGATTTCCGTTATTACAAGAAGATCCACCGCGAGATCATCTGGGCGTTCCGTTTGATGGGCGCTACTTCGTTCGGACATGAACGCCTCGTTTATTATCTCGGCGGAGTCGACAACTGGCTCACTCCGAAATTCGATCAGAGTGTGCGTGTGTCGAACACGGAAAATTATACATACCAGACACTGGCCACACCGATGCGCGGATTCTGGCAGAATATCCGGAATGGAAATTCTGTCGCGCTCATGAACAACGAGGTCCGGATACCACTTTTCAAATACTTATTGAATCGCCCGCTGCGCAACGACTTCCTGAATAATTTCCAGGTGATCGGTTTTGGTGATCTCGGAACTGCGTGGACAGGAAAAAGTCCTTACGACCCGGAAAATTCCCTCCTCACCACTGTTGTTTCTGCGTCCGGAAATCCGATCACGGTCATCCTGAAAAACCACACCGATCCGATCGTAGGTGGATATGGTTTCGGTGTACGTTCAAGACTCTGGGGATATTTCGTTCGTGTCGACTGGTCATGGGGTATAAATAGCGGTGTAGTTCAACCGAGACAGATCTACATCTCGTTCTCTACTGACTTCTGATATGATGATGGTGAATATTTGTTTCAATCCTTGCCTTCCCCCCCATTTACAATGTACTATTTACAATGTACAATTGTCAGAAGTGCAAATCGTAAATTGTAAATCGTAAATCGTACATGGCTACCGAGAATATCACCACTTTACGGTCTTCCATTCAGAATTGTGCAAAAGAACTTCTTCCGCGCATCATCCGTATCCGTCGTCACCTGCATGCAAATCCCGAGTTATCGTTCCAGGAATTCAACACCAGTGCGTTCGTTGCCGATGAACTCGAAGCGCTCGGAATTCCATTCACAAAAATGACCGGAACAGGGATCGTCGCACTCATCAAGGGAAAAAATCCTTCGAAGAAAGTCATCGCGCTGCGTGCCGATCTTGACGCACTGCCGATCAGGGAAAAAAATGAAACGGAATATTGCTCGAAGAACGAAGGTGTGATGCACGCGTGCGGACATGATGTGCACACGGCCTCGCTCATTGGCGTAGCGCACATTCTGCAGCAGCATAAAAATGATTTTGAAGGGACGATGAAACTTATTTTTCAGCCCGGCGAAGAAAAAGCTCCGGGTGGCGCGTCACTGATGATCAAAGACGGTGTGTTGGAAAATCCAGCTCCTGTTTCCATTTTCGCACAACATGTTTTTCCATCGTTGCCAGCGGGAAAAGCCGGATTCAGAAGCGGGATGTACATGGCGTCTACAGATGAATTGTACATGACGGTGAAAGGGAAAGGCGGACATGCGGCGATGGTGAAAGAATATGTGAATCCTGTTCTCATCGCTTCCACGATCATCGCGGCGCTGCACCAGTTCTTCATGGAAGAAAGCACGAAGCTGAAACAGGCGAAGGAAATTCCGACCGTTCTTGCTTTTGGAAAAATTGAAGGCAAAGGCGCGACGAATGTCATTCCTGATGTTGTATTGGTAGAAGGAACGTTCCGCACGATGAATGAAGAGTGGCGCGCAAAGGCGCACGAGTACATGCGCAAGACCGCTGAAGCGATGGCGAAAGAAATGGGTGGCACCTGCGAATTCAGGGTGGAAAAAGGTTATCCATTTCTCGTGAACGATTCATTGCTAACCGACAAAGCGCGTGCGGCCGCTGAAGAATATCTCGGAAAAGAAAATGTAGTGGAACTCGAGCAGCGAATGACCGCCGAAGATTTTGCTTTCTATTCGCAGAAAATTCCGGCGTGTTTTTACCGGTTGGGCACGGCTTCCCCCGATGGAAAATTCAGCATCGGCGTACACAACGCGAATTTTGATGTGGATGAATCGTCACTTCTCACCGGCATGGGGCTTATGGCCTATATGGCGATCGACGCGTTGAAATAAGTTTACCGAACTTTGTATTTGTGAAATTCACCGGCAACATTATTCCGACCACCATATCGGCTGAGCAGCAACAATTGCTCGACGAAGGAAAATTATTGCCGCTGATGGAAGAATTCTACACGATCCAGGGCGAAGGATTTCATTCCGGGAAAGCCGCCTACTTCATTCGTCTCGGTGGATGTGATGTCGGTTGTCACTGGTGCGATGTGAAAGAAAGCTGGGATGCCGATCTTCATCCATTGACGAAAACGGATCTCATCGTGGAGAATGCAGCGAAATTTCCGGCCAAAGCCGTTGTCGTTACAGGCGGAGAACCTTCCGCTTTCAATCTTGCGTATCTTACTTCGCAAATGAAGCAGAGAGGAATTCAGACCTTCATCGAGACTTCAGGTGCTTACCCGCTCACGGGCGAATGGGACTGGATCTGCCTTTCCCCGAAGAAAACCATGCCGCCGAAAGAAGAAAATTACAATAAGGCACAGGAATTGAAGGTGATCGTCTACAACAACGACGACATCCGCTGGGCCGAAGAGAATGCGGCGAAGGTGAGTGAAAAATGCATCCTTTTTCTTCAGCCCGAATGGAGCCGTGCAAAACAAATGATGCCGTTGATCGTTGATCATGTAATGAAGCATCCCCGATGGAATGTTTCGCTGCAAACACATAAATACATGAATATTCCATGATTGTTTTCAGTTTTCAGTTTACGGTTTACTGCCACGCCCCGCAACTGAAAACAGATAACAGAAAACCGAAAACACTATGAAGAATCTCCTGATAACAACTGCCCTCCTGCTTTCGATCGCTTCCTGCAAAGCACAACCGCCGACGACGCTTTCCACTACATCGAAAAAAGCGACGGACTTTTACAACAGCGGAATGGACTGCGCGATGCAATATGATTACACCTGTGCGTACGCAAAATTCGAAGCGGCGAAAAAAGCGGATCCTAATTTCTGCGAACCGTATTTCATGGAAGCGAACCTGTACATGGAACAGGGACAATGGCAGAAGGCGATCGACCAGTTCAAACTCGGTTTTGCCATCAATCCGAAATTGTATCCTTCGAATTTTTACGATTGCGCCAATTCGGAATTGAAACTCGGTAAATACGCTGATGCGAAAATTGATTATCAGAATTACCTGAATTACGCAACAACGGGTTCGGCCACCATGAAACAACTCGCACAGGATGGAATTGCCACCTGCGATTTCGCGACCAATGCGATGGCGAATCCTGTTCCGTTCAATCCACTGAATATCGGTGATGGAATAAATTCCACCAACTGCGAATATTTTCCGAACGTCACTGCTGATGACCAGACTTTCCTTTTCACACGCAATTCACAAACGGTCGATCCGAACAATGGTGCGTTGACACAGACACAGGAAGATTTCTACATCAGTTTCCGTGACGACAGCGGACACTGGTCACTCGCACGAAACATGGGACCTCCGATCAATTCCGACCGCAATGAAGGTGCACCGAGTCTTTCTGCCGATGGACGTTATCTATTCTTCGCGGCTTGTGAGGAATATGACGGTTATGGAAACGGAAGACAAGGCTACGGCAGCTGCGATATTTTCATCACGCAGAAAATAAATAACGTGTGGACCAAACCGAAGAATGTGGGCGCACCAGTGAACACCGGATCATGGGAATCGCAACCTTCCTTTTCTTCCGATGGAAAAACATTGTACTTCGTGAGCAACAGGAAAGGCGGAAAAGGCGGAAGCGACATCTGGATGGCGGTACTGAATGATGACGGAAACTGGAGTGCACCGGTCGATCTTGGTGACAATATCAACACAGCCGGACAGGAAGAAGCGGTTTTCATTCACCCGGATAATCAAACGCTGTATTTCGCGAGTGATGGACATCCTGGTTTGGGCGGACTTGATCTTTATGTTTGTCGCCGCGATACAGTCACAGGAAAATGGGGACCGGCAACGAATCTCGGTTACCCGATCAACACGTACGCGGATGAAAGCGGAATGATCGTGAACGGAAACGGACAGATGGCGTATTATTCTTCCACGCGCGATGGCGGAAAAGGTTGCGACGATATTTATTGTTTCTCCTTGCCGAAAACGCTGCAGCCTGTTCCTGTGACGTACATGAAAGGAAAAGTGTACAACAAGAAAACACTGAAGCCGGTTGGTGCCGAATTCGATCTGCTCGATCTCGCGACAGGTTCCGTTGTCATCTCTTCCAATTCCGATCCGGTGACAGGGGAGTTTTTGGTTTGTCTGCCGACGAATAAGAACTACGCGCTCAACGTGACGAGCCCGGGCTATCTTTTTTATTCCGAAACGTTCCAGATGAAAACTTCCGCCGATCCGAGCAAGCCTTACAAGATGGATGTTCCGCTGCAACCGATCGAGGACAGTTCGCTCGTGGAATTGAAGAACGTATTTTTCGCCACCGGAAAATTCGATCTGCAGCCACAATCAAAAGCGGAATTGAATCGTGCGGCACAGTGGCTCAAAGCAAATCCGAATGTGCATGTAGAGATAGCAGGACACACGGATAATGTGGGTGATAAAAAATCGAACCAGCTGCTTTCTGAAAATCGCGCCAAAGCCGTTTACGATTATCTCGTCGCGCAGGGAATCGACGCGACACGCATGACGTACAAAGGTTATGGTGATACCAAACCAAAAGTGGCGAACGATACGCCGGAACACAAGCAGATGAACCGGAGAGTGGAGATGAGGATCACATCCACCAAATAATGTGCTGATGTGACGATGTGCTGATGTGCAAATTGTTTTCAGTTGAAGGTTTTCGGTTGTCCGTTCAATGCACAGAAAGCCGACAACGGATAACTGACAACTGATAACTGAATTATGGCCAATTTCTTTCTCGCCAAAGCTTATTTACGTCACCTGAAAAAAGCGGTGAGCAAACACGGCATTCATTCGCCATTTGTTTTTCATCTCGTGACGAAAGTCTTTCCGCAGGGCAAAGATGAACCCGAAGAACATCCGGCCGAGGATTGGCGCACCGAATGCCTGCTCGATCACAGCACGATCCATGTGCATGATTACGGAACAGGAATTTCGGGCCCGAGAAAAATTTCAGACATCGCGAAACATTCGGCTAAGTCGGCGGAAGAAGGACGATTGCTGCACCGCATCATCAAACATCTCAAACCGAAACGGATGCTCGAGCTCGGAACTTCGCTCGGCATTACCACCATCTATGAAGCGTCGGCGGTGAAGTATGAGAAATTCATTTCGCTCGAAGGATGTGAGAACACCGCGGCAAAAGCGAAATACGCACTTGCGCAGAACGGTCACGACATTGATGTGCGTGGGGGTGAATTCGAGTCGACACTTGAAGGTGCTTTACATTCGCTCGGAAAAACAGATTATGTTTTTTTCGATGGCAATCATCGTGAAGCGCCCACGCTCCATTATTTCGAAACCTGCCTCCCATTCGCCCGTAACGATTCCGTTTTCATCTTCGACGATATTCACTGGTCGGCCGAAATGGAAAGCGCCTGGGAAAAGATCAAAGCGCACGAAAAAGTGAAACTCACGATCGATGTGTTCAACTTCGGAATGGTTTTTTTCCGTTCCGAACAATTGGAGAAAGAGCATTTTGTTGTAAAATTCTGACGGGGAAGGATTACGGATACTTACGGAAAATACGGATTACAGATTCAAACAAATTCGGGAAAAAGTATCTGTAAATCTGTCTTGATCGGTAATCTGTATTCTCTGTTTCTGATCTCTAATCCTTCCCTTTCACTATCTTTAGATCATGAAAATCAACGCTGCATGGCACAGGAAAAACGTGATGCCAAAAAATGCTTCCACAGAGCAGCGGATCAAATGGCACCTCGCACACCAGAAGAATTGTTCCTGCAGGCCCATCCCTGCATCACTTGAAAAAGAAATTCAAAAGCGGAAGAAAAAATGAGCGCTGAAATAATTTCCCTTTCCCATATTTCCCGCCAATACCGTGTCGGAAGTGAAACCATCTACGCGCTGCGCGATGTGTCGCTGAAGATCTACAAGAATGAATATGTAGCACTCATGGGCCCGTCGGGTTCGGGCAAATCCACGCTGATGAACATGCTCGGCTGCCTCGATACACCAACAGGCGGTGATTATATTCTCAACGATCTTTCCGTTGCGAAGATGAGTGATAATGAATTGGCGGAAGTGCGCAACAAACAGATCGGTTTTGTATTCCAGACATTCAATCTTCTTCCGCGACAAACGGCATTGGAGAATGTAGCGCTGCCACTCGTGTATGCAGGACTCTCGAAAGAAGAGCGTTTGAAAAAAGCGGAACATGCGCTCGAGCAGGTCGGACTGAAAGACCGCATGGACCATCGCCCCAATGAACTTTCGGGCGGGCAACGCCAGCGTGTTGCGATCGCGCGTGCACTCGTGAATGATCCTGCTATCATTCTCGCCGATGAGCCGACCGGAAATCTTGATTCCAAAACTTCCATCGAGATCATGGGATTGTTCGAGACGATCCATAAGAACGGGAATACGATCATCGTCGTCACGCACGAAGAAGATATCGCGAAATACGCGCACCGCATTGTACGATTGAAAGACGGATTGGTGGAGAATGACACGGAGAATAAGGATATCCGGCAGGTTGCTGTTCCTCAACTCTGACACGAACTGCAAGTTCGAGCGGAGACGAGAATTGCAGTACCACAACTTTAGCATCACAGCTGTTCCCCGCAGCTGAAAAAATAAGATCACGATAATTTCTCATTGGAAAATGCGTTATGCTTTTCCATAACATCAATGCCCATGAAATATTTTCACACACTCACGCTGTTGTCGCTTTTCATCACCGGCGCATTATTTTCACAAGCAACATTCACCAGCCAGATCAGGATCGACCAGGTCGGTTACCGGACAACGGACAAAAAGATGGCTGTGGTCTCTGATCCGCAGGTTGGATTCAATGCTTCGGTTTCCTACACTCCATCTTCCACACTGGAAGTTCATGTTTATTCTTCGAACGCACTTGTCTATTCAGGGCCGTGTGCTGCATGGAACGGCGGAGCGACGAATACGCAATCCGGAGATAAAGCGTGGTGGTTTGATTTCAGTTCCGTTACCGCACCGGGAGAATATGTCATTTACGATCCGGCGAACGGCGTGGAATCTTTTCCATTTCATATTTCCGATGATGTGTATGATAATGCCTTGCGGTGCGCTTTACGTACGTATTATTTTCAGCGCTGCGGCATCGCGAAACAAATGCCTTATTCGGGAAATGCAAATTACACCGATGTGGTTTGTCATCACGGAGCTTTGCAGGATCTGGATTGCCGCGCTGTGACGAATCCTGTTGCGGGAACATCCAAAGATCTTTCCGGTGGCTGGCACGATGCCGGTGATTACAACAAGTATGTGAATTTCACATTGGCGACGATGAATTATCTCATGGATGCGTACGAACAGAATCCAACAGCGTTCGACGATGCGAATAATATTCCGGAAAGCGGTAATGGTGTTCCTGATATTCTTGACGAAGCAAAATGGGAACTGGACTGGTTGCTGAAAATGCAATTGTCGGATGGATCGGAACTGATGAAAGTTTCTACTGCGGGATTCACCGGCGGAACTCCTCCTTCAACAGAAACTGCTCAGCGTTTTTACGGAGCGGCGCAATCTTCTTCCACGAGAACTGCTGCGTGCGTCTTTGCGCATGCGGCAATTGTTTTCAAAGCGCAACCGAGCGCGCTCATGCAGGCGTATGGCGACACGTTGCTCGCACACGCCTTACTCGCGTGGACGTGGCTGCAGAATAATCCGGGATATTCCAATTATACGAACTCAGGTTTCTCGAGTGCAAATCCGGAAGTGAGTCATTACGACCAGGACGCTACTTCGTTTTCCGCTGCGGTTTATCTCTACGCAGCAACGAACAATACAACCTACAGAACTTTTGTCGATGCGAATTACACCAACCTTCAGCCGTATCAATGGACCTATTGGTATCCCTTCGAGTCTGTTTACCAGAATGCGATGTTGTATTACACGACGACTCCCGGTGCATCGCCCGGAACGGTAAATGCAATCAGGAACAATTGTGCGAATTCGGTGACGAATAACAATGTCGATCTGCTTCCTGCTTACCTGGCGAATACAGATCCGTACCTCGCGTATATGAAAGACCAGGATTATGTTTGGAATAATAATCAGTTCAAGGCAGAGACCGGAAGTATTTACGCGAATATGAATCGTTACAACATTTACGCGGCGAGTGCGGCGGATTTCCGTGATGCTTCACTCGGTTATCTTCACTATTTCCACGGCGTGAATGTTTTCGGAAGTTGTTTCCTCAGTAATGCGAATGCTTTCGGCGGAGACCGGTTCACGATGCAGATCTATCACGGCTGGTTTGGTGATGGAACTATTTACGATTCCACAGCGAATTATCTCGGACCTCCTCCGGGATATCTCGTGTGCGGCGTCGATTACTATTTTGCTCCCGATGCCGCTTACACCGGTCCGCCCATTGCACCACCGATGAATCAGCCTGTGCAGAAATCGTACAAGGACTGGAACACATCGTGGCCGGAAAATTCGTGGCAATGTTCTGAAGTTGGAATTTACACAGAGGCAGCGTACATCAAATTACTCTCGACGTATTGCAATGCACCGATCGCGACAAGCGTTTACCAGTACGAGGAAAACTCAGCATGGGATATTTATCCGAATCCTGCAGCGTACGAAATGAGCATCAATTCAACAGTGCCCGGAACATTGTTGATCTATAATTCCATTGGAGAAAAAACAGTGCAGCAGCATATCGTCGAAGGTGTAAACAGGGTTGACATAAGTGAACTTGCTCCCGGAATTTATTTCTGTTCATTCTCCTCCAAAGGTGAATTACTGGAAACGAAGAAACTCATGATCGTGCGGTAAAATATTCTCATTCATATTCGTAGCTTAGCATGGTGTACGAACGGCGAATTCATTCGAAACTACGAACCGCTAAATTCCCGAATAATCCGACCTTTCGGGGTTCGTAGTTTCGGGATCAGTTCGCTGTTAGTACCCCCGTTTTATATGGCAAATAGAATTTATACCAAAACCGGCGATAAAGGTCAGACCTCTCTGATCGGTGGAACACGAGTTCCGAAACATCACATCCGCATCGAAGCGTACGGAACCGTGGACGAACTGAATTCGTGGGTTGGATTGCTGCGCGACGAAGTGAATAATGATGCGACAAAAAAATTACTGATCGAGATACAGGATCGTCTGTTCACCATCGGTTCGTTGCTCGCTGCAGATCCGGAAAAAAGTAAAATGAAACTGCCGGAATTATCTATGGCTGATATCACTTTGCTTGAAAAAGAAATTGACGCGATCGATGCGGTAGTTCCTCCCATGAAAAGTTTTGTACTGCCCGGCGGGAATGTCGTTGTCTCGCATACGCATATTGCGCGATGTGTGTGCAGGCGTGCGGAAAGAAATGTAACGCACCTTGCAGAAAATTTTCCGGTGAATGAAATGATTGTGCAGTACCTCAATCGTCTTTCGGATTATCTCTTCATGCTCTCGAGAAAATTGTCGCATGACCTGGGAGCGGAAGAGATTCCGTGGGTGCCGAGAAGTTAGGAGTTCGGAGGGAGGAGTTGGGAGAATAAAATTGGAGGGGTGCATCGAATGCGTCCGCGCGTGGAGGCAATGAGCAGGAGGCCGTCAATTAGTTTGCTGTTTGGATCAGTTTTTTTATTTCCTTTGCGGCATATTTTTCTCATTAAGCTTTATATGTATGCTCACAATTATTCTCGATCGTACCATTGTTGATGGTAGAAAATTCACAACGCTTCAGTTTCCTTATCACACTTTGCTGGTTGAACTCACCCGCAAAATTCCCGGTGCAAAATGGTATTATCCGTTACGGAAATGGCTGGTTCCTCCCTCGCGAGTCGATAAAACCTTCCTCGGAAAACATTTTGAGGGAGTCGCTGTGATCGACGACACCGCTTTGATTGCAGTTCTGGAAAGAGAACGCGTACAGCATCATCTCTCACGGTACGGAGATCTTCCGGATGAGACCATTGCACAAGTGGGGCATTTTGAACAATACCTTCGCACGAAGCGGTACAGCGACAATACGATCAAGGCCTACAAGGATGCTGTTCTTGTTTTTCTCAAATTCTTTTCCGGGAAAAAGATCGCGGAGATCACGAATGAAGACCTCGTGATTTTCCATGACCGATATATTCTCGCAAATCGTTTATCGTCCTCGTTTCAGAATCAAGTGATCAATGCCGTGAAACTACTTTTCCGACGGATCAATAACACATTAATCGATGTTGATGTGGTGTACCGGCCAAAACGTGAATACAGACTACCGAATGTGTTGAGTAAGGAAGAAGTGAATGAACTTCTATTAGGTTCTAAGAACATCAAACACCGTTCGATGCTGTCACTCATCTACAGTTGTGGTTTGCGGAGAAGCGAACTACTCAACCTTAAACTCACTGATGTAG
>DATJEX010000417.1:0-4731 GCA_035496135.1 Bacteroidia bacterium | reverse complement strand
GAAATCGCTTATCGCTGAAGCATTCCGTTCACTGCGGACAAACCTCCAATTCATCTCCACGAAGGAAGGCCCGAAAGTTATGGCCGTCACTTCCACCATCTCCGGAGAAGGAAAAACTTTTGTCGCGATCAATCTCGCCGGGATCATCGCCTATTCCGGAAAGAAGGTCATCATTCTTGATCTTGACATGCGGAAACCGAAGATCCATCTTGGATTCGGCGTGACGAATGAAAAAGGAATGAGCACATTGCTCATCGAAAAAGACAAATTAGAAGCATGCATTCAGCACAGTTCACTCGATAATCTCGATTTCATCACCGCCGGGCCAATTCCTCCTAATCCATCCGAGCTCATCATCAGCGGAAAAATGAAAACCATTCTCGATGAGTTGAAGAAAACATATGAGCTGATCATCATTGACAATCCGCCGGTAGGATTGGTCACTGATGGTATTGAAATGATCAAGGACGCGGATTATCCCGTTTATATTTTCCGCGCCGATTATTCAAGAAGGAATTTCATCCAGATCGTCGATCGTTTGTACAACGAGAATAACATCAAACGTCTTTCCGTTGTATTGAACGGTGTGGATGTGGACCGCAAAGGTTATGGCTATAATTATGGATATGGATACGGTTATGGTTACGGCTATGGTTATGGCTATTACGACGATCAGAAAAAACCAAAGAGGAGATCTTTCATGGATCGTTTACGCGGAAGAAAATAAGTATGAAAATTGAAAGCACACCCATCGAGGGATTGAAGATCATTCGTCCTTCTGTTTTTACCGACCCGAGAGGATATTTTTTTGAATCGTGGAATGAAAAGCTGTTCAGCGATAACGGTATCAACGTAAAATTCGTTCAGGATAATCAATCCCTTTCACAGAAAGATGTACTCCGCGGATTGCATTTCCAGGCGCCCCCGTTCGCACAGGCGAAACTCGTTCGCGTGATCACCGGCGCGGTACTTGATATCGCGGTCGACATCCGGAAGAAGTCTCCGACGTACGGAAAGTATTTTTCGATCGAACTCACGGAAGAAAATAAAACGATGTTCTTTATGCCCGAAGGATTCGCTCACGGTTTTCTCACGCTGCGCGACAACACCACGTTCGTTTATAAATGTTCTGGTTATTACAATAAGAATTCTGAAGGAACAGTACTCTGGAATGATGGGACGATCGGGATCGAATGGGGAATTCAGGATCCGCTTCTTTCCGCCAAAGATGAATTGGGAACACGAATGAAGGATTTCACCAGTCCGTTCTGAACGCACGTGTAAATTAACTCTTCCTTTTAGTAACCTTCTATCCACATCCGGCATTTATTTCTGTTCACGCAGTGATATTCCGTCATTTTAATGGCCGGATGAACAACCTTTTTACCTTCAGAATCGTAAATTGTACCGGCATATCCCCCTTGAAATTTACCCCCTCTTATGAATAGCGACCTGGTCCTCATTTATTCCGGTTATTTCATCTGCTCGATCATTCTTGCATTTCTGCTCAATGCACTTTTCCTGAAATTCTCAAGGACCATGGGCATCCGTTCGAACCCTGAACTGGTGCGCTGGAGTGCTTCGCAAAAACCTGCAGTTGGCGGAATTTCTTTTTTTGTGTTGTTCCTGCTTTCCATCGCGTGTTATGCGGTTTTCTTTCCGTACAGTTTCATTCCGATCGATAAAAAACTGCTGGGACTTCTCGGAGCGGTCACGCTCGGTTTCATCATCGGCCTCGCAGATGACGCATACAATACAAAACCATTGCTGAAACTCGGCGGACAGATCGCTTGTGGTTTCATCCTCATCGCATCGGGACAGGGCATCAGTCTTTTTGAGAACAACAACCTGGATGATGTGTTGACGATCCTGTGGGTGATCGGTATCATGAATGCGATCAACATGCTGGATAACATGGATGCGATCACCGCGACGGTTTCCGTTTTCATTTTTCTCGAAGCACTCGTCACCATTTATATCACGCATGATTTTTACAATGTGTTCATCATCGCCATCCTCGGAAGTATCGGAAGCCTCTGCGGATTTCTGTTCTTCAACTGGCATCCTTCCAAATTATTCATGGGCGATACAGGCAGCCAGTTCCTTGGAATTTTTCTCGCGACGATCGGGATCCGTTTCTTCTGGAATAATCCTGACTACGGCGGAAATTATTTTCACAGCAAACAGATCATTGTCACCTTTCTCGCTTTCATCATTCCGCTTTCGGATGCAAGCACGGTCATCCTGAACCGCATCCTTCGTTTACAGAAACCGTGGGTCGGCGGAAAAGATCACACCACGCATCATCTTTCCTATATGGGATTATCGGACAGCCAGGTCGCTTTGCTTTTCCTCGGCATCTCCCTCATTTCACTCATGCTCATCTTCGTCATCCAGGGAACGATCGTGAACTGGGGCGAAAAGCACCTTTTCATTTTCGGATCGTGGATCCTCGCGGTGTTCGGAACACTGTTCACCGTTACCAAATATTCGAAACCACCGGAAAAAGAAACCAATGCAAAAGCGATCGAATGACGGTTTACGGAATTTCTTTTCAAAGTACCGTTCGGGGACAGGTGCGGTGATGCTCGGTGCGTTCGTCTTTTTCATCGTGTATGTGAATTCGCTCAACGATCTGACTCCTCCGCTTATCCTGGCGCAACCGCAGGATTCTTCTGTGGTAATCAACAATATCAAAATTCCTCCGCTTACGTTCTGCGGTGAGCCCGTTCCTACCAGTGATCCCGAAGTGAGAAGAAGACTGACGGAAGAATTCCTCCACATCACGTTCAATCAATCACCGTTTCTCATTCTGAACAAGAAAGCGCACCGATGGTTCCCGATGATCGAACCGATCCTGAAAAAAAACGGCGTGCCCGATGATTTCAAATACGTGATGGTGATCGAAAGCGGACTCATCAATTCTCCCGATCAGCCGAAAGCGGGCGGATTCTGGCAACTTATGCCTCCTGTCGCAAGACAATATGGACTTGAAGTGAATGACGCAGTGGATGAACGATTCAACGTCACACTTGAGACGGAAGCTGCCTGCAGGTGCATCAAAGATGCGTATGCTCATTACAAAAACTGGACACTTGCTGTGGCTGCTTATGATCTCGGAACGGGCGGACTCGATGCACAGATCGGAAAACAGGATGCAACGGATTATTATCACCTGAAGTTGAATGAAGAAACTGCGTCGTACATCTATCGTATTCTCGCGTTTAAGGAATTATTGACAGAACCGGAATATTATGGGTATAAACTGAAAAAGAATTCGCTCTACTCTCCTATTCCGACACACCAGGTGAAAGTGGATTCGACCATTCATGATCTCGGTGCATTCGCAGTGTCGCAGGGTTCCGATCTGCAGACGTTGAAGTGGCTCAACCCGTGGATACTCGGAAATTCATTACCGAACGACAGCGCGAAGACGTATTGCATTCTCTTTCCGTCAAAGGGTTTTGTGATCTACGGAATGAATGAAGATTACAATCCGAATGACAATGATTCCGTGATCCTCGATTCTGTCATTGTGAAAACAGATACGCTCATTTCCGATTCAGCTCGTTTATGAAATTCATTCCTGTAAAAACGATCCCCGTTTCCGCCTTTGTTTTCTCCGTTATCCTTTTTTCCTGTCTGAAACCGCACAGGAAATTTGAAAAATATACACCTCCTCCCGTCCCTGATTATTCGCTCGAAAAAAACTGGGCGGCATTACCATGGACAAAAGATTCTGCCGATGTGGTTCCGCTGAATTCCGGTTTGAAAGATGACCAGGCGAATGCGAAAGTGGATGTCTTCTTCATTCACCCGACACTTTATTTCCGTGGAAAAAGCTGGAACGCCGATGTGAATGACGAGAAGACGAATCACCTTGTGGATAAATACACAATCCGGGAGCAGGCCAGTGTTTTCAACGCGAGTTGCCGTGTGTTCGCGCCGCGCTACCGGCAGGCAACGCTCATGTCATTCACGGATGCAGACGGGAACGGCAGAAAAGCGCTCGACACCGCTTACTCCGATGTGAAACGTGCTTTCGAATATTATCTGAAAAATTACAACAACGGACGACCGTTCATCATCGCATCCCACAGCCAGGGAAGTTTTCACGCCGAACGATTGATCAAAGAGATCATTGACAAAGACACTTCACTTTACAAACTTCTTGTTGCAGCATATGTCATCGGTGGCTCCGCTTCGAAAGATATGTTCACGCTCGTCACACCTTGTCTGAATTCTTCGCAGACGGGTTGTTACGTCGCATGGCACAGCAGGAAATGGAATACCCATTTCAAGGAAGTTTACAATTGCCAACTGAAACCCGGTTTTGATAATTGCGAAAATTATCAATGTGTGAATCCGCTGACCTGGACATCAGACACGGCTTACGCTCCTGCTTCGCTAAACCTCGGTTCGGTGCCGAAAACTTTTGATCGTGTCGATCGCGGAATCGTGGATGCGAAGATCTCACCGCAGAATATTGTGTGGAGTCATCCTGCTGATAAGCCCGGTTACATCAAGGGAGATAATTACCACGTGCTGGATTATGGATTGTATTATATGAATCTGCGGGCGAATGTGGCGGAACGCGTGGGGATCTACCTCTCGGCGCATAAATAATTCCTTCTTTGGGGCTCTTTCTTACTTATCAACTTTCCGAAGCGCCGGGCTGTTTCCTCAATGAAAAAGAGGTAACTTTGCGCACTTTTTCAAATGGAAATGGCC
>DATJEX010000416.1:0-5581 GCA_035496135.1 Bacteroidia bacterium | reverse complement strand
AGTGTGAATGAAGATGCCACCAAAGCGCAGCTGAAACTGCGCAAAGCGTGGATCAATAAATGATCTGATCTGTATGAGTGAGACCCGCTTCCTCGGCATGAACAGGCAGCAACTCTACTGGAGTTGCCAGCTGGGGGGTTGGTCGCTGTTCGTTCTGCTCCAGGGATTCTTTCTTTCGCTCAAAGGCGGGTTGAATCCCGATGTAGAGTTTGTGCTCATCGCCATTTTCATTCTCGGCATTTTACTCACGCAATTGTTACGCTGGTTCATCATCCGCTTCAAATGGCAAAGTATTCCGTTCGTATTCGCATTGCCACGCGTAATTCTTTTTGATCTTCTGATGGGCGGAGTGGTTTCCGTTTCCAAATTTCTACTGGAGAAAAGTATTTTCACCAATAAACCTTCCGCAGATCCCGTGAAACTTTCGCTCGACGGATTGAATTTTTCGATCTTCTTTTTCTTCTGGACCATTCTTTATTTTCTCGTTCACTTCATTGAGAATTACAAGAAAGCGGAAATAGAAAAACTGAAATGGGAAGCGGCGATCACTGAGGCCGCGTTGAACAAACTCAAATCGCAATTGAATCCGCACTTCATGTTCAACGCGATGAATTCCATTCGTGCACTCGTGGGCGAGAATCCTGCGCGGGCGAAAGATGCGGTGACGCAGTTTTCCAATCTCATGCGCAACACGCTGCAGATGGGAAAACAGAAACTCGTTCCGTTCTCGAAAGAAATGGAAGTGGTGAATGATTACATCGCCATCGAATCGGTGCGGCTGGAAGAACGCTTGAAAGTGAAGATCACCATCGCCGATGATTGCAATTCGTTCGAGGTGCCGCCATTGATGATCCAAACGCTGGTGGAGAATGGTATCAAGCACGGCATCGCGAAACTTCCGGAAGGCGGAGAACTTTCTCTCGACGCGAAGATCGATCATGACGTGTTGCATGTGGTGATCGAGAATTCCGGGAAGTATGATGAGCATGCTACACCGGAAAGCGGATTCGGATTGCGCAACACAAAAGAACGTTTGCATTTGCTCTACAATGAGAACGCCGCGTTTTCCATTGTGAATGAACCAGGAAATAAAGTACGCACAGAACTAACGATCCCTAAACTCCAGAAATCATGAAGATCATTATCGTTGACGATGAACGTCTCGCACGGCAGGAACTGCAATCACTCATCAGCACGTATCCGGGAATTGAGATCCTCGGTGAATATGGTGATGCGAAGTCCGCGATCGAAGCGATCAACACGCAGAAACCGGATGTTGTTTTTCTAGATATACAGATGCCGGGAAAAACAGGTTTCGATCTGCTCGAAGAGTTGACGTTCGTTCCCGAAGTCGTTTTTGTAACAGCGCACGATGAATACGCGATCAAAGCGTTCGATGTGAACGCGCTCGATTATTTATTGAAACCGGTTCAGCCCGCGCGCCTGTCCGACACCATCAATAAACTCAAACTGAAAATCGCCGAGAATGCTGTGGTGAAGGAGAAATCGAATGTGCTGAATGAAACGGACCAGGTTTTTGTGAAAGACGGAGACCGCTGCTGGTTTGTGAAACTCGCCGATGTGAAACTGTTCGAGTCGGAAGGAAATTATGTGCGGCTTTATTTCGGAACATCAAAACCGCTCATTCTCCGTTCGCTGAATTATCTCGACGAACGCTTGAACAACAAAACTTTTTTCCGTGCGAGCAGGAAACACATCATCAATCTCCAGTGGGTGGAAAATATCGAAAGCTGGTTCAACGGCGGATTGCTGGTGAAGCTGCGCGGAGGAGAACAGGTGGAAATTTCAAGAAGGCAGGCGGTAAAGCTGAAAGAGATGATGTCGCTGTGATGTCCTGATGTGACAATTTGCCGATGTGCTGATGAAAAGATATTGCTTACTTGATTCGGGAGTTTCTACTTTAGTCCCGGATCACTTATTTTTTATTCCACACCATCACGTATTCTTTCGTGAAAGAAATTTTCAATTTCACTTCCGTCTTCGTTAACTCGAGGATCTGCCAGTCGTTGGGCGGGATCTGAAACGGCCAATCTGTAACCACGCTCACATTGTAGAATTCCATCCGCGTCCCGCTATTCAAATAGTTGATCGTGTACCCGTACCGGTCCCCGACAGAAAGCATCGGAACTCCGGCACCGATCGTACCATTCGTGTGGTGCAGATACACATGAAGCGCATTTTCCGCTGTGATACGCGGATCGAGAATACTCAACGAATCTGCTCCGTTCACGCTGAATTGAGTCAACGACCAGTCACCGATCAGCCGCTGATCACAACCGGCATGTTTCCCTCCCTCAGGAAATTCCTTGTTGCAGGAACTGATGAGAAAGATCACTGAGATGAAGATGAAAGTCCGGCTCATAACAGATTAAATTTAGGCAAAGACAGGAAGCTATTTTCACTCTTGATTAACTTTAACACTTTCCACCACATGAACAACTGGAGATCTTCTTTACAGGAAAATAAATTCAGGAAAGATCTTGCGCTGTCCGTTGTACTTCTTGCGTGCATTCTTACCGTTTTCTTTTTCATTCTCGCTTACGTTGAAAAAAGGAGCGGTTTCGTCATCGAGAGAGGATGGATGGACCTGTTCGGCCCGCCGAAAGATCTTTCCATTTTCATTTTCTCCCTCACCTACTCCGCTGCCATCACCGGCGTTATCGTTTCGTTCCTTCGCCCGCAAACAACGCTGTTACTCATCCGCACCTATTTTTTTCTGCAATTGCTTCGCGGAATTTCCCTGCTCATCGTTCCGCTCGATCCACCAACCGGAAATATCCACCTGAATGATCCGTTCCTTCAGAGTACTTTTTACAACGGCAGAGCTAACCTGAAAGATCTTTTTTTCTCGGGACACGTTGCAACGACACTGATGTTCGCATTTGTCACAAAAAACAAAGGGCTGAAAATTTTCTTTATCTCGGCCGCTGTTCTCGTGGGTGTAATGCTCGCCATTCAGCGCACGCACTATATCGTTGACGTTATTGCGGCCCCGGCCTTCGCGTGGCTCGCGTTTTCACTCGCAAAGAAATGGAATATCCTCTTTTCAGCGAAGCGCTGAATTCCGGAAATGTTCGGTGTGCTGAATGATCAGCGGAAAGAATTCACGGAAATGTTTTTCAAACTCCGCATAATTCCTTTTGAGCGCTTCTCCCGAATTTTCCATTCCCGAAATATATTTCGCCCTGCGCGACATTCCTTTCATCACCCGATCGACTCCTTCCACATGCGCATACGCCATCAGCCAGTCGTGATCGCGCATATACGGGAACATGAAACGCGGACGCTCGGGAAAGGATTCATATTGTTTTCCGAGAATAGTATAAATGCGTTGCGAATAATCCGCGAGTGTTTCATCCGAGAATTCTTTCCAGTTCTTCGCGAGGAAATGATCATAGAACACATCAAGCACGACACCCGAATAATGATTGAATTCTTTTCTCAATAGATCTCTCGCCTTCGAACTGATCCCGTGTGTATCGGTGAAATGATCGATAGCGCGGTGCATGAGAATTCCATTTCGGATATGTTCCGGGTAATTTTCATACTTCTTCCCTTTCACGCCATCGGCAATGAAATTCCCGATGAGCAGGCCTTCATCTGTTCCGCAGAGATAAAAATGCGCGAGGAAGTTCATTTATCCTTTTATCTGATCAAAGTTAAAATATACACCCGTGACAAACGACTGCTTATGAAAGTAAGCTTTCCCTGCACGTAAAAGTGAATGTGAGCGTGAACGGGAAATGACGCAAATCCCGAAGATTCCCCTTCACATTCACTTTCACTTTCACAATTCATAAAAAATTGACCTTTTTCACTCTAATATGAGCGCTATTGGTAACTTTGCACCTGTCCTGATGAAAAAGAAAATCTTCTTTTCGCTCGCACTTTTTGCACTGCCTGTTTCCGCTCTTCTCGCGCAGGTGGGAACTTCCTTTTCCGGTTTGCAATCGAATGATTCGCTCGCTACCGATTCCATTTTTGTTCCGACGGATAACTCGCAGCCATGGACACTGCAACAATGCATCGCTTATGCGCAGGTGCACAACATCAGCGTGCAACAGCAGGCGCTGAATGTGCAGATGGCGAAGATCAATCTCACGCAGAGTGAAGGCAATCTTCTTCCCAACCTGAATGGTTACGCGTCGCATACGTACAACTACGGCCGCACCATCGATCGGTACACCAACCAGTTCGCGAACAACATGGTGCTCTCGGAAAATTTTTATCTCACCAGCCAGGTCACACTTTTCAGCGGGTTGCAGACTATCAATTCCATTCAGCAGAACAAATACAATCTTGAAGCGAATAAATTCCAGGTAGCGCAAACGCAGAATGATATCGGCATGAATGTCGCGAGTGCTTACCTCAATGTGCTTTACACGCAGGAAGCGGTGATCAATGCGCAGAAACAATATGATCTCACACAACAACAGGTCGCACGCCAGCAACAGATCGTTGATGCAGGTGGATCTGCCAAAGGGCCATTGCTCGATCTGCAATCACAACTTGCAACGGAAGAAGTGGCACTGGTAGCAGCGCAGAACAATTCCACCATTGCTTATCTCAATCTTGAACAACTGATGAATCTTGATTCCACGAGAGGATTCCAGATCCAGAAACCGGATCTCACCGTTCCTGCGCAGAATATTCTCAACACAACTCCTGAAGCCATCTACCTGACCGCGCTCAACAATCAACCTTCGATCAAGAAAGCGCAACTGGATCTGAAGAGCGCCGACAAAGGAGTGGATGTTGCATACGGTGCTTACAGTCCGAGTCTCACGGTGCAGGCTTCCGTTGGAACAGGTTATTCCGGCGCTGCAAAACAATTGAATGGCTTACCGCAGTACAACGGTTACGATACCATTGGTGTGACATCGGGTGGCGATCTCGTTTTCATTCCGAATTATTCTTATCAATACGCCACTACTCCATTTGCCGATCAGTTCAACAACAACGTGAATAAAAGTTTCGGCGTGCAGCTTGCTGTTCCGATCTTCAATCGTTTCCAGGTGAACAGTTCGGTGGCGAAAGCGAAAATTGCGAGAGAGAACGCGGAACTTACCATGGATCTTTCGCAGCAACAATTGTTGAAGAGCATTCAGCAGGCGTATGCCGATGCACAAGCGGCTTTCCTGAAATACCAGGCTTCGCAAAAAGCGGTGGATGCCGCGCAGCAATCTTTCCAATACACCGAAGACAAATTCAATGTTGGTGCAGCCGGTGTCGGAACGATCGAATACAACAACGCGAAAAATAAATTGGCACAGGCGGAATCGGATCTGCTCCAGGCAAAATTCGATTACATCTTCCGCATGAAAATTCTGGACTATTACCAGGGAATTCCTCTCACTTTCTAAACCATGAAAAGATTTGTCCTCATCGGCGGTTCTATCCTTGTCCTCCTCCTCGTGGTGGTGATCTGGAAAAAGAAAAGCTCCAAACAAACGATAAAAGTCGCAACGGAAAAAGCGTTGAAGCGCGACATCACCGAGATCGTTTCTGCCAGCGGAAAAGTACAACCGGAGGTGGAAGTGAAGATCAGCTCGGATGTTTC
>DATJEX010000415.1:0-3287 GCA_035496135.1 Bacteroidia bacterium | reverse complement strand
AAAGTGCCAGCTGAAAAAGAGACTGCAGAAGGAGGAAGAGAACCAGGGGGCGAAATTCCCGGGATCACTCAAGGATAAATCGGAACAAGTGGTGTATTGTGAAACAGAATTTTCCGGATTCACAGGGATATTGTCTTCCGCTCATATTTTTTCCCCGATACTGATGATCATTCCTTCGGCACCAACCGCTTCCTCTTTCCGTCCGCCGGGAAATTGTGCGTGACCGAAATCAATTCCGGAAATAGAAATTCCCAAGGAAAATTTAAAATTCATCAGCATTAATTCTAGACCAATGAAAAAAATATTCATCATCCTGCTGGCCACTTTTTTGTGTGGCGGGATCAATTCCTGCAAAAAGGCAGGCACGGATGGCAACACGACCGTAGTGGTGTTCGCGAAACATCACGGAATGACCATTCCCAATCATGTTGGTTATCCGGATACCGTTTATGTGAAATTCAATTCACAGGAAGCGGCTTCCAGTCTTTCCGATTTCGACACGTATTTTGTCGGTGAAGTAGGGGAGGATCATATCCATTGCACCAACCTGCACACCGGGAATTATTACCTGTTTGTCGCAGGAAAAGATACGACCATCAATCAACGCGTAGTTGGAGGAATGGCGATCAAGATCAAACATAAAGACAGGAACCAGGAGATCGACCAGGATGTGGCAGTGACGGAATAAATTCAATCTCAAATAACAATTTCAATTCCCGTTCTCAGCAATGAGGGCGGGAATTTTTTATTCAGAATTTTTCTGGCTGCTTTTAAGAATCGGAAAAATGAACTAACTGAGTATTCCAATTTTGAATCCTCAGATCTTTTTCTTCTTCACGAGCCACGCGACCAGTAATGGAAATAATAAGAGGTCAGTCATTACGGCGATCATCAGTGTGATACTCACCAACACGCCGAAATAAAAAGTGCTTTCAAATTCCGAGAAAATGAGTGTGAAGAATCCGGCGGAGAGAATGAGTGAAGTCACGACGACCGCTTTGCCGGTGGAGAGATAGGTTCGTTTCAAAGAGTAGAGAACGGATTTTCCTTTTTTCATTTCCAGTTTCAGTCGGCCGAGGAAATGTACCGTGTCATCTGTCGCGATACCGAATGCAATGGAGAAAATGATGGATGTGGAAGATTTCAGATCGATACCGAGATAGCCCATCAGTCCCCCAATGAAAATGATCGGAAGTAAATTCGGAATGATAGCGATGAAAGCGAGTTTGAAGGAGCGATGGATCACGCCGATGATGAGTCCGACCGCGAGAATGGAAAAGAACAATCCCTGCAGCATATTCGACACGAGGTATTCATTGTTCTTGTCGAGCATGACGGCCGCGCCCGTTCGCTGAACGTGAATACTCTTCATGAACGGTTGCTTCATGAACGAGTCGAGTTCAACATTCTTTCCGCGGATCACCAGGCTTCCGACATCACGCATTTTCCCGGTGATCCTTCCTTTATCCAGGTCACGTTTCAATAATATTTTCACTTCGGGCCTGCGGATGAATGCTGCGGTATCTGCCACAATATCATTGATCGTGCTGTCGTCAGGTAAAACATAATACGACGGATTTCCATCGTTCATCGATTTGTATGCTTCCTTCACGATCGTTGCAGGAGAAAGAATGAATCCGACAAAATAATTTTGGCGTAACCATTTTTCAAGTGTATCCATCGCGTGAAGCTCTTTCGTTCCGAGCAATGAAGAAGCGCTGTCAGATGGAGTGACGACGAGTTCAAATGGACGCACACCTGAAAAACTGTTCTCGAAATAATTGAAATCCTCGCGCAATTGATCGTGCTTTGTCAATCCTTCAATGAGATAATTGTTCAGCTTGATCTTCGTGATGAAGAAAAAACTGATGATGGTAAGGGCGATCGTTCCGATGGTAATGGCTTTTCTTCTCCGGAAGATCCAGGAAAGCAAAGCGCGGAGATTTTTATTCCAGAAGTAAGAACTCTTCCGCTCGAGTTTCAGGCTGGGAACGCGGATGACATTCAAAACGATCGGCATGATGGTGAACGCAAGGATGAAGGAGATGAAAACGCCGATGGAAGTGAACAGTCCGAAATCGCGAATAGGCATGATGTGGGAATTGAGCAGCGTGATGAATCCCATCGCCGTGGTGATAAGTGTAATGAATGTAGCAAAGCCAACATCCTTGATCGTTTTCATCAATGCATCGAAACGGGAAATATCTCCCTTCGCTTCCCGCAATTCCTCGAGATATTTTGTCACGATGTGAACTACGTCCGACATTCCCACAACAAACATCATCGTCGGAAGAAGCACGGTCATGATGTCGAGCGGTTTTCCGCACGCGGTCATGAGCGCGAGTGTCCAGATGATGGAAATAATAACGACAAGTATCGGAACCCAAACGCCCCAGGCCGAACGGAAGGAAACAAAAAGAAACAGAACGATGAGCAGGAATGATGCGACAAAGAAGATCACGAATTCCTTCTGCAAACGGTCGAGGTAAATTTTCTGCCCGTTGAGTTTGCTCGCGAAGTGAACCTTGTCGAATTTTCCGTCAGCGAGAAGTTTGTTCATCCGCTCCACCAGCGCGTCAGATTTCTTCTTTGAAATTCCATCCGTTGTTTTGATGTACAGACTGACCGCCCCTCCATCCTTCGCGAAAAAAGATCCCACGAGTTCTTCCGAATGATAAATTCTCGCCGAATCCGTTTTGAAACGATCAGGTTCGCCCAGGTGAATGTAAGGTGTTGGCCCGACGCTGGAGATGTACGTCATGTCGGTGGGACATTGTACGTTCGTCACATCCGGAAGCGTGCGCAGGGAATCAGCGAGTGTCTGCACGCGATCGAGAAAATCTTCCCGGAAAATTCCTTTTTTATTTTCCAGCGCGAGCAATACAAACTCATTGTCGTAACCAAAATCTTTCCGGAAATCATGATACACATCAATATCCGGATCATTGACAGGAAAGAAACTCTCGAATTCGTAATCGAATCTTGTTTTTTTTATCTCGAAGATCGAAAGTACCGTGATCCCGATCACCAGGAACGTGGCGATGTAACTGACGAGACGGAAGTGACGGCGGATAAATTCCATTTGCTTTGGTACGAACTACGAAATTGACGAATTACGTATTACAGATCTGCTAAAAGTACGAAGTGCTGTGTTCAACTAATAAGTGCAATTCAAAGATCGAACTTCTAACCCGGAACTTTTGAGGGTTCCGGGTCGAAGTTCTCACTGAGAAGTGAATCTTTGGATTGTCTATGTCTAAAAACTACACTCAGCTCAGTAAAGAGCA
>DATJEX010000414.1:0-7008 GCA_035496135.1 Bacteroidia bacterium | reverse complement strand
TTTACGGCATGGCGTTCGATTTCTTCAACATTTCCGGATCACTTTTCGTGGAGACAAATGCAGATCATAAGATCCGTTCGAGTGCGCAGGGACTTTTCATGATGATGACGAACGGTTGCGGCGCCGTGATCGGAAGTTTTGTGAGCGGGAAGATCATTTCAAAATTCTTCACGGATGCAAATGGGATCTGGGACTGGAAAGGGATCTGGCTCACATTCTCGCTCTATGCGTTGGTGGTCGCAGTTCTGTTCATGCTGCTCTTCCGCCACAAACACGATCCGAAACAGATAGGGGAAGTGAAACACTAACAGCTAATGGCTAATAGTTAATAGCTAATAGTTGCGATTGTTTGTAATGGAGCGTCTCGATTGTATATTTTAGCATTGATCCGAAACCAACTATTAACCATTAACCATTAACCATTAGCTATTAACTGAATGGCTGACTTCGACAAATACTACCCGATTCTTCTCAAAGCAGAAGGCGGTTATGCAAGCGCAGAGTTTGCGGCAAAGTACAATGACAAAGGCGGTGAAACGTACAAAGGCATCGCACGTAATTTCAATCCTGCGTGGGAAGGCTGGGCGATCATTGATGCTTACAAAGCGAAGAATGGTATACCGAAATGGAATTCCATCATTCCCGATCCGCACTTGGATGAATTGGCGAAGTCGTACAGCAAGAAATTGTATTGGGACAAACTGATGCTCGACCAGGTGCAGAACCAGAGTGTCGCCGAATATTTCATGGACTACGGTTTCAACAGCGGATTGGGAACAGCGACAAAAGCAGTCCAGCGGATCGTTGGCGCGACAGTCGATGGCGGAATGGGGCAGCATACGCTCGATGCGATCGCGAAATTCGACCAGAAAGATCTTTTCAATAAACTGGTGAACGCGAGAGTAGCGCTCATTCAGAACAGTCCGACTATTTCTACCAAGAACAAACCCGGACTCATCGCGAGAGCGAAGAGTTTTGTATTTGTCCCATAAAGGGACGATGAAAGATGGATGAAGGAAGAAGGAGATTTGCCGAGCGTCTTTCTTCCATGCTCCATCTTCCTTGTTCATCCCATTGCGGCGCTTCCCAGTTGTTTCTCAAAACAGAATTCTTCTTCATCAAATTTCCCATTAACAAAATCCGTGAGGAATTTTTCCGTTTCCGGGATGGAATTCCACAGATCGTTCATGTTCTCCACGACGAAATACAAATGCTGCACTTCATTATTATGAAAAGGCTGCAGCAGCACATCTTTCACTGTGAATTTTTTCAATTCAACTTTGTCAGAATAAATGTGATGGCTTTCCCCGAATGAAGAAAGAATTCCTGCACCGTAGATCCGTAGTTGACCATTCTCTTTCATCAATCCGAATTCGATCGTGAACCAGTATAAACGTTCGAGCAGCATTACCGCCTGTTCATTGTCACAGAATTTCAATCCCATCACCGCGAATTGCTGAACGAAGTCGGCATATTGCTTATTCACGAGCAACGGCAGGTGCCCGAATGTATCGTGAAACATGTCCGGCTCTTCGAGATAATCGAGTTGCTCCCTGCTTCTCAGCCATGTCGAGGAGCAGAATCTTTTCTTCGCAAGAAGTTCCAGGAATTCCTGAACAGGAATGATTCCTTTTACCACTTCGATCTGCCAGCCGGTTTCTTTTCCAATATGCTCTTCCACGATGCGGAAATCAGGAACGCGGTCGCCATGAATTCCCGCACGCGGAATGCACTGCAGATATTCATTCCAGGCTTTATCCTGAAGATTTTTCACTTGCCGTTCGAAGAGGATGTTCCATACTTCGTGGTCGTCGGTGCTGTAGTTGTTCCAGTTTTGTTTCATAGGAGGGTGGATTACGGATTTTTACGGAGAATACAGATTACAGATTAAGACAGGTTTACAGATGTTTCTTTATTTGTCTTGCTGAGCGCCAGTCGAAGCACAAATAAAAAAGCCCGCTCTTTTCAGAACGGGCCATTATGTTTTACAAACATGCAATATCAGTTGGTTCCCGTTCGGTCAAGAGCGCGATACCAGTAATACGTGTTGTGTTTGTTGATTTTCATGAGGCAAATATATGGAAACAGCTGAATTGTGCCATCATAAATACAAAGGAGTGATGTTTGGATTCCTTTTAAACTAAATTTGATCAAATGCAGCCCATGAAGATCCGTCACTCGTTGCCTGTTTTATTCCTACTGTTTTTTGCGCTTTCGTTTTATTCCGGGAGCCGTCATCCGGCAATAGCCATGGGCAGGAAAGCACCGGCTTCCATCCATCTCGGCGAATACTTATACACCGTGCCGATCAGAAAGCAGATGGGCGTAGGTCCCGCAATGACAGATTGGTGGCACGAATACCTGGAATATCCCGTCAATGAAAAATTACTCACGCCGCTGATCAACGGGATCATGAACGGAAAAATAAAAGTTTACAAACCGTCCTTTCCATTCCTTACACCTATGAGTAAGGATGACATTGACAGTGTTTTTGTCTTCCGCGATTCTTCCGCATATGAAACATGGGATGATAATGGATCGGGCATCGGTTACAACAAATACGAGATTCCTGTGGTAGCAAAAAAGATCGTTTCCATTACGTTCGACGAGGATTGGTCGTACGATCCGAAAGCGCTCAGTCTCACCAAAAAAGTAAAGGGAATGTTGTTGCATTATGTGATGAATGAACGGGAGTACAATACTCCGGCGAAAACGCTTTGTTATATTCCGTTCAATGGTAATGCGGTGATTCCGGCTGATAATGTTCACGCGCTTACCTACGACCTGAATCTTGACCTCGTTCCTTTCGATCACAACATTGTCGGGGCGGTAATGGGATTTTCCGATACTGCTCTTCAGCGGGAAAGAACAGGGCTCGCACAGATCACCGCTTCGCTCAGGAATTCTGTTTTGAATTCAAAACGAATGGTGTGTGATACGATCTATCCAAATGATCATCCACTCGCTCCGGATGAAATAACAGCAAGAATGAATCTCATCAATTCCGGGAATAATGTGCGTTTTATGGAAGACTGGGGAATGGATCTTTCCACGATGACATTTGTCAAAAAAATTCATGGACTTGAATTGACCCGGTTAACGGTCAGGGATACCGTGGAAGAAGGGGTTGATGTAAAAAGAAAAAAGATCAGGCAATGCGCCTATTTTCCTTCTGATCCTGGTCAACTGGTACATATGAACCTGGATTTCTCAGTCGATAGCTTTTCAACGCTGCAGCAATTCCCCGAAAAAATATTGATCACGGAATATCCTTTGAATAATGTGAAAGAAGAAGCCTTGCGGCATTTTGCGTGGACTGTGGTGAATAAAGCGAAGAACGGAGCGATCAAAACGTATGGTTGTGAACTCGAACCCGCAACAGATGATCCGTGGAGTTCGTTCCGACACCTGCTCAGTACGGATCAGCTTCAGTACAGGATTTCCATTGTGGATTCCACACCGAATCTGAAAGCAGGTTCTGAGATCGCTTATAGCTACAATGTGAGCGCGACCCCAATGGATTCAACTTACCTGCGCGGATTCCGGTTCTGCGAATCATTTTCTTATGACGAAACCACGAACACGTTTGTAAAAAATGTCCGCACGATCGGGCTGCTGGAAAGTGCCGCCTTCGCTGTGCATCCGCAGGAATACGGGATCGCATGCATGTTCGATTTCGATCCTGTTGCTGTGAAAGATCCTTCGCAGATCATGCAACCACAATTCCTTGTTGCTTCAGATATTCAGTCGACGTACCGCATGAACGAAAATGAAATAGGCGGCTACTCTGATTATGGCAGCGAGGATGTTGGAGGTTATCTCGTGGATTATTCGGGTTCGGTGGAGAATACAGTTCTTCCTTCGCAGCGATACGCGTTTTTCAATTCCATCATCAACCAGATCGACAGCGGGAAGCTCAAAGCCTATGATCCGGCCAATGATGGAAAAGCAATGACCGCCGACGAAGTTCACACACGGGTGAGATCGATCGTGGAAAATTATTCCGGTGGCTCTGACGAACTTCGGTTCGATTACACGGCATTCAATGAAATAACGTTCACGGAAGACTGGTACTACGATCCGGCGACGAATTCATTTTATAAAAAAGTGAAGTCAGCGACTTTTGTACACCGGTCGGATCAGAATGGAAATGAGTTTGAGAATGTGTGGGGAAGACAGGAGGGATTTACCGTGAAGTTCAATTGAATTCCTTAGCGATTCGTTCGCAAGCGGTTGATAATTCATCATCAAGGTGCCGTTTCCCCAATGAACGGAAGAATGCATTTGCGTAATTTTATTCTCCCGTAATTCTGAGCAGCGAAAAGCTCTGTAAATTGTATCCATGAAGAGAATTTCTTTTTTGATCTTTATTTCGCTGTTCGCCCTGCGGCTTTCTTCACAGGTATGTGATACGACACTCTGGTCGCCCAATGGAACCGTGCAATCTGTTTACCTGCGCGACAGCCTGCTGTATGTCGGAGGAAGTTTTTCCCAGGTAAGCCCGGTGGTCGGACATTTTGTTGCGGTTGATTCTCTTACTGCGCAGGTCGTTCATCCCTTTCCGATGATCAGGGGAACGGTGAATTGTATGGCCAAAGACAGTATCGGGAGAATATATGTCGGCGGTGATTTTTCCTACGTTGGTGGTTTGTACATCACCAATCTTTTTCGTCTTGACAGCTTGGGAAATTTGGATGCTGCTTTTCTTCCGCAACCTAACGGAGAAGTCACAGCGCTTTATATCTATGACAATGATCTTTATGTAGGAGGTGATTTTTCAGCGATTGCCGGATTTCAGCGGACAAGAGGAGCAAAACTGAATGTCACTGACGATACACTTGATTCTGCCACTTCTACGATGGTACATTTCGCCGGCAACGATTCGCTCACCGACTTTGATGCGAGATCGGACGGGAAGATTTATTCGTTCTGTGTTGAGCCAATTTTCGGAAATGTATTGGTGGGTGGGGATTTTCATAATATAGCCGGAACGTCACTCAATTATCTTGCTTATGTAGAAGCTTTAACGGGAAATTATATTTATTATCCAAGTACAACACCATGGAGTGCAATTGTAAATGGAGTTGTCAGATCAATAGCGATCCGTTCGGGGTTGGCTTATATAGGAGGGGATTTCACCGCGTTAGGAACTAATCAGAGAAAGGGGTTTGCAGAAGTAAATATTTCCAACGCTATCGCCACCAGTTTTGATGCACAGCTGAATGGATCCGTCAATGATGTGATCATCGTAGGCAACAGGATCTATCTTGCAGGAAATTTTACAGTAGCCAGCGGACATATCCGAAATTACGTCGCCTGTTTTTCCACCGCATTGAATCTGCTTCCGTGGGCAAGCAATATCAGCAGTGAAGTTTTATGTATCCGGTCCTGGAACGATCAGCTCTGCATAGGCGGAAAATTTGTGACCATCGGAACCAATTCCTGCTATCACGCGGCGATACTCGATTCTGTTTCCGGAAATCCACACGCCTGGAACCCGATGTTTGACGGAGCGGTGCGCACGATCATTCCCCGGAATACGGGCGGACTTTTCTGCGGCGGAGATTTTTTCGGCGCGGGCGGAGTTTTCAGAAATAATCTCTGCGCGATAAACATCAACACCAGGCAACCAACAGCATGGGCACCATACATTGGTGGAACAGTAAACACGATCACTTCGAATGACACTGCTCTCTTCATCGCAGGGACATTCACGGTTGTTGATGCAGCAAGCCGTGCAAGGATCGCTTCCTACGGTCTTGCAAGCGGGGCACTCAATTCTTTCAATCCAGGTGTGAATGGAATCGTAAGAACGATCGCCGCGACAGATTCACTTATTTACATCGGCGGAAATTTCACCATCACCGGAAATCAATCGAGAACGAATATCGCTTGCCTTGATGTTTCAACTTCATCTGTTACCAATTGGAATCCCGGTTGCCAGGGAACAGTGAATAAGATCATCATTGATCACGATCATATTTATGTTGGAGGATTCTATTCGCTCCTTGGCGGACAACCTGCCGGTAATGCCGGAAGAGTGGATCGGGTAACAGGACTTACGGATTTGACGTGGAATTGCAATACCAACGATGGTGTTTATGATCTCGATCTTTACAACGGAAAATTATTTCTCGCCGGATGGTTCCTGAATGTGAACGGATCTCCGCGACAGTATTTCGCTGTGGCCGACACCACGGATGGAAGTTTATTTTCCGATGATCCGGGCTTCAACAATTACACGCGTTGTTTTGCGCGATACACCACTGATCTTTTTATTTCCGGCGCTTTCGAGAATGAAGGCCCTTCGAATAATTATGCGGCGCTTTGCGATCTCGACAATTCAAGCGGCGGTTTCGATGTCTGGGATCCACGGCCGAATGCATTCCCGCAATCGTTAGCAGTAAACCAGGATTGGCTATTCATGGGTGGAAGTTTTACAGAAGCGGGACATTATTATCATCCGAATCTCGCGATGGTCAACGTGAATACGGTAACAGCTGTAAATGAAAGTTCGGCAGAAACAGAAAATGTCAGACTTTTTCCGGACCCAACTTCAGGTGTATGTTTCATTGACCTCAAAAATATTAACGGAGGAATTTCTTCCTGCGAGATCCGGGATGTTTCCGGAAGATTCATCACTGGATCAAACGGGTTATTTGATACAGGAATTGGTTCAGGCAGGATCGATCTGTCCGGTTTTTCCGACGGAATTTATTTTCTGACGATCAGGACAAACGATGGAAAAATGTATTGCGGAAAAATAGTGAAGCAGTAATTACCGGACGAATCCAAGAGCGGACGTCACCGGATCGGTCAGGAGCCTGTTTCTCGTATTCAGATCAAGAGCATAGTTGAGCGAAAAAGTCGTATTGCGTGCCGCGAAAATTCCGTAACCACCATTCACATTCGTGTATTCCGGCACAGGGCTGATCGAATTATTGATGGCAATGCCTACATCAATATACGTGGCGAGTTCTTCTGTTGCCCCGATAAAACACAGATCAA
>DATJEX010000413.1:0-2941 GCA_035496135.1 Bacteroidia bacterium | reverse complement strand
GACCGTTTGGCCGATAATGATACACACCAGAAACAAACTTCTCTTCCTTCGCTGAAAGATATTTTCAAATCCATCTCAGAGTGCGAAGATCCATCCTTCATCAATTTCTCCATGAGTGTCCCTTCTTCAGCTGCGGCACTCCCCCTGTACACTGCACCTCATAGTAGTGTGATCAGAACCGTTACCGCTCCACCACCACGCGTAGCGTAATTTCCTACTCCTTTTTTTACTGAAAAAAACAGTGATACCGTTTCATGGCAGAACGGGATCACGTGTTGCTATTTATCTGCCTTTCAAAATCAAATCAAAATGAAAAAATTCATTATTGCTTCATTACTGTTTATCGGTTTGTCATTCACGTTCACTTCATGTGGCAAATATGTGGATGGACCGAAGATCAGCCTGCTCACCAAAAAAATGCGCGTGACCGGACACTGGACACTCAACAAATATTACGACGTGAATGGGAATGATATCACTACAACCGCCCAAAGTGGACTCGGAAGTTCATGGGAACTCCAGATCGAGAAGGACGGTTCGTATAAATCAACCGGCAACGTGGGTGAGAGCGGAACGTGGAAACTCGGAGAAGACAAAGACGATATCATCTTCACACCAAGTTCCGGTACCGAATATTCATACCGCATCCTTCGTTTGAAAAACAAGGAAATGTGGTTGCGTATCACTAATCCGCAGGGACTTTACGAGAAAATGTACCTCGTACAATAATTGAAAATGAAACTGAACCTGCGCGTTATTGTTTTGTTCTTCCTCTTCATCGGGGTGGAAAATTCATTTGCGCAAACGCATACGCTCAAGGGACATGTGGTGAATAAAGAGATGCAACCATTGAGCGGAGCGTTCGTTCAGTTTCCGGACATCGATCGCATGGTGACCTGTGATGACAGCGGGAATTTCGTGATGCGGAATATCCCCGGATCGTCACAGGTCATTTCCATTATGCGCGTGGGTTACCATACGCTCGTGACAAGGATCGAATTGAACGATACGCTGGTGGAGATGACCTTTCAGCTCGAGAATGGAAATCGGGAGACGGAAGAAGTGATCATCATCGGAACGCAAACGCATGGCAAGAACACATCCACCACTGTTGCCACACTTTCGCAGAGAGGAATGCGCAGTAATGGCGCGCTGAGTATCAGTGATGGCGTGGCGAAGCTGCCGGGCGTTTCGCAATTGACCACGGGCGCTGGAATTTCAAAACCTGTGATCCGCGGTTTGTATGGCAACAGGATTCAAACCGTGATGATGGGAATGCGTTTTGACAATCAGCAATGGCAGGATGAACATGGATTGGGATTGAACGATATCGGTGTGGACAGGGTGGAAGTGATCAAAGGCCCTGCTTCGTTAATGTATGGTTCGGAGGCGATGGGCGGAGTGATCAATCTCATCGAGGAAAAACCCGCCGATGTGGATTCGCTGCGTGCGGATGTGTCAACAAGATTTTTCTCCAACACTTTCGGCGCCGCGGTGGACGGTGGTGTCCGCGCGACCAAAGCACATCATTTCTATCGAGTGAGAATTGGAATGGAATCGCAGGCCGATTACAGTGACGGGAACAATAAGCGAATTCTCAATTCACGATTCGATGGTTATGTCGGAAAAGCAACATTCGGTTTTGATCACAGGAACTGGGTGAGCGTGAACAATTACATGTTCAGCAGAAGCGATTTCGGTTTCATCATGGACACATCGGCGTTCATGAAAGTGGATGATCGTTTATCGAGGGGACTTGAAAATCCGCACCACACGGTTTACATCAACATGTTCACCACGCAGAATTCATTTTTCATCGGGCATGGAAATGTGATCCGCGCGAATGGCGGAATGCACATCAACCGCAGAATGGAAGATGAAGGTGGAAGCGGGATCAGCCTCGATATGCAATTGATCACGGCCACGATGAATGTGCAGCTGGAACATCAGTACAATGATAATTTGCGTTCCGTTTTCGGGATGCAAAGCCAATTCCAGGACAACACGAATTTCGGCGCGCGCGTGATTGTGCCGGATGCGCGCATGACGGAAGCGTCATTTTATATGTATCACGCTTACACCAATGAAAAACTGAATCTCGAATTGGGATTACGCTACGACCTGAAAGCGATCACCACGTTTGCACTTCCGCAGCAGCAGGTTGCTCCTCCTGTTTATCTTGATTCCGTTCACAACATCTATAATACGTTCAACGGTTCAGCGGGATTCTGCCGGGAATTGGCCAAAGATCTTTTCCTGCGTTCGAATATCACCACAGGTTATCGTACGCCGAATCTTGCGGAACTGGAATCGAATGGTGTTCACGAAGGAACACTTCATTATGAGATCGGGAATCCCGGGATGAAGATCGAGCAGAATTTCAGCGCGGAAGGCGGATTGAGTTACGAAGCGAAACGTTTCTCTGTTTCCGGAACGGCTTATGATTATCGTTTCCTGAATTACATTTATCTCACACCAAGTTCCGATTATTTCTACGGATTCCGCATTTACCGTTTCATCCAGACGAACGCAACGATCCAGGGAACAGAGGCGACCATTGATGTGAATCCTTTGAAAACAGATCTGCTCGATATCTCCGCATCATGGTCAATGGTGCGCGCGATCACCGACCAGGGAAATTATCTGCCTTTCATTCCTGCGGATAAGCTGAGCGGGGAAGTAAAACTGAATCTCGACGACAAGGGGAAATTCAATGACATGTATGTGCGTGCAGGGGCGGTATATTGTTTCGCGCAGAATAACCCGGCGCAATTCGAAACATCAACGCCATCCTATTATCTCATTGACGCCGGACTCGGAACAACCGTGAAACTGAACCGCGGGAAGATCATGAACATCGACCTCGTTGGAAATAATCTGCTCAACGAAAAATATTTCGATCACTTATCGCGCTTCAAGGAATACAACATTTACAACATCG
>DATJEX010000412.1:0-3382 GCA_035496135.1 Bacteroidia bacterium | reverse complement strand
CACGCCAGATAGCGGAAGCAAGGGATAAAGGCGATCTGTCGGAAAATGCGGAATATGACGCTGCTAAAGACGCACAGGGCCTGCTGGAACTGAAGATCTCCAAACTGGAGGAAGTCATCAGCAATGCGCGCGTGGTGGACGAGTCACAACTCGATAATTCCAAAGTATTGATCCTTTGTAAAGTGACGATCAAGAATACAAAGACGGGTCAGAAAATGACCTATACGCTCGTGCCCGAAAACGAGGCTGATCTTAAGCTGGCCCGTTTGTCGATCAACTCCCCGATCTCCAAAGGACTGCTTGGAAAAAAAGTAGGTGAAGTGGCCGATGTAGTTGTTCCTTCCGGCAAAATGCAATTTGAGATCGTCGATATTTCAAGATAATGCCGAGTATTTTTTCCCGCATCGTAAGTGGTGAGATCCCCTCGCACAAGATCGCCGAGACGGAAAACTGTTACGCGTTCCTCGATGTTTTTCCATTGGTGACAGGACATGTGCTCGTGATCCCGAAAAAAGAAGTGGATTATATCTTCGATCTTGATCCGGCATTACTTTCTGAACTGCATCTTTTTTCCCAGCGTGTCGCTAAGGCGATGCGGAAAGTGATCCCGTGTAAGCGAATAGGTGTGGCAGTCATCGGACTGGAAGTCCCGCATGCGCATGTGCATCTTGTTCCACTGAATCACATGGGTGACATCAATTTCTCGAGAGAGAAAATGAAACCGTCGAAAGAGGAACTCGAGCAGACGGCCGCACTCATCCGCTCAGCGTTCGAGAACTGAGATCATTTTCTCTTCTTCATCACGGCATTTTCAGCGAGCCGCCCCGGATTTTCATTCAGAAAAGATTTCCATCCACCCGCTTTTTTTGAAATGCTGTTGCCATTCCCGTTCTGAAAATGATGACACAACGCCACCGCGAGCGCATCGGTCGCATCCAGGAATTTCGGAAGGTTCGCGATACTGAAGAGTTGCTGCAACATCGCGGCCACCTGCTCCTTCGAAGAATTACCGCTGCCGGTAACGGATAATTTGATCTTGCGCGGACTGTATTCACTAATCGGCAAACCGCGCGACAGCGCCGCGGCGATCGCCACTCCCTGCGCACGGCCGAGTTTGAGCATCGACTGCACATTCTTCCCGAAAAAAGGCGCCTCGATCGCGAGTTCATCGGGACAATGTGTATCAATGATCTTTATCGTTTCTTCAAAGATATGTTTGAGCTTTATAGCCGGATCCTTCATTTTCTCCATGCGCAACACACCGATCTCGAGTATTTCCATCCGGGGGCCGGAAACTTTCAACACACCGAAGCCCATGACGTTCGTGCCGGGATCGATTCCCAGAATGATCTTCTCTTTTGCTCTTGTCCTGATTGTTGGAGAAACCTGCACCCGCTTTAGTAAATTTACCCGGGATGAATTTACAAAATAGGAACCGCACGCTGAGTATTATTATCAAAAGTGGCATCGTCGCGCTTTCCTCCTGGTATATTCTCTCGCATGCCCGACATCACCTGGTGAATGAGGATATTGTCACACCAATGATCGATGCATTCGGTTCGCACCGCTTGCTGTTCACGATCGTGTTGCTCCTGATGCCCATCAACTGGATGCTCGAAAGCTGGAAATGGAAAATACTCGCCTCACAGATCAGGAAAATTTCATTGGGCAAAGCGATGAAGGGCGTTCTTGCCGGTGTTACCATCGGAACTGCAACGCCCAACCGTGTCGGGGAATTCGCGGGAAGAATTTACAGCGTGGATTCCGACGACAAGAAAAATCTGCTCATTCTTTCTTTCGTCGCAAGCCTTTGCCAGGTGATCGTTACGGTCGCAACGGGAAGCCTCGTTTTTTTCTTTCACCCCGAGGGAAGCAGCAGCGCTGAAAGGATATTCATCGTGCTCGCCTTCTCGTTCATCATCCTTTCGGTTTTCCTTCTTCTTACCGGGCATATCCCGGTGCAATGGAAAACGAGATTTGAAACGCTGAAAAATTTTTCCGGAAAATTATTCACAAAGGTTCTTGCACTTTCTTTCCTTCGCTATTCAGTTTATGTCACGCAGTTTTTCCTGCTGTTATTCATCTGTGATCCTTCTGTCGGGATCATTCCCACCATCAGTTCGATCGCCGTCGCTTACCTTATTGTGACACTCGTTCCCACATTTTCCGTAACTGAAGTATTGGTGAGAGGAAGTGTGGCGGGAATGTGCATTGGTAATGATGATCACTTATCCGCTGTTGCGTTTTATGTGGCCGCATTGTTGTGGACCATCAATGTCGCGATCCCGTCACTCGCGGGAATATATTTTGTGTTCCGCCTTCAATTCTTCCGGAAAGCATGATGGAAAAGATCGATCTCATTCTGCTGGGTATCCTTTTCATCTACGCACTCGTGGTCCTGGTGCCGGGCCTTGTATTTCTTTCAGGGCGCAGGATCAACATCGCTGAAAATGATCTGCCTGCAGTGAGTGTTGTGATCGCGGCAAGGAATGAAGAAAAAAATATTGCAGATGTTATACAATCGCTTTTAAAGCAGAATTATCCTCCTGGAAAATTCGGGGTAATCATCGTCGATGACCATTCGGACGACAACACAAGGGCCATCATTGAAAATTTATCGGCAAAATATCACAACCTGAAATGGATCCAGCTACAGGACGGAAAAGCGGGAAAGAAAAGTGCCATCGCCGAAGGAATTTTGCACGCTTCGAATGAGATCATTCTGTTGACCGATGCGGACTGCAAAGTGGGAGAGAACTGGATCCGTGCGATGGTCGCACCGTTTTCCAGCGAAAATGTGGTACTCACCAGCGGGCCGGTTGTTTATGAACGGAAACAACGGTTCAGCATTTTTCAGAATGAACAGATCGGTTTGCAAATGATGAGCGCGGGAATGATGATGATGCGCACTCCTGTTCTGCTTTCCGGTGCCAATTACGGATGCAGGAAAAAACTTTTCGGAAAGAACAATGCGCCACTTGCGGATGAATTCGTGTCCGGTGATGATCTCGCTATGCTGGAGAAAGCGCGTAAGGAAGGCGAAGTGATCTTTGTGAAGAACAGGGAAGCAATGGTCGAAACCCATGCGCCCAAAGGAATCTGGAATAAGATCCTTCAGCGGGCACGATGGATCTCCAAGACCGGCGGCATCGGGAATTCCGCGATGCGTTTTACCGGGATCGTTGTGTTCCTGGCCAACCTCGCCGTCCCGTTTCTGGTTGCTGAAATGCTCATGGAAAAAGAACTCTTTTCTATAGGGGGAATAGCCCTTTTTTCGAAAATCTCCGTTGATGTTTTGTTGCTATCTTTATCCGTTCCTTTTTACCGGGAACCAGCAGTTCTTTTAACCCTTCCTGTTTCCGAGATCGTTTACCCGTTCATT
>DATJEX010000411.1:0-2711 GCA_035496135.1 Bacteroidia bacterium | reverse complement strand
GAAAAAGAAAGAAGTGATCAGCAGAAAAACACGGTGGCGGAACATGTTCTCGTTTGAATGAAGACGGACCGGGAATAGACCCGTTGCCCGCTCTTCTCAAAGGTAAAAAATGAAACCGCCTTTTTTCAGAGCGAAAACACTTTGTTCGTTAAAAACCGGATCAGAAATTTCCCCAGTTTTTCAGCTCTTCCTCACTCCACAATTCAGGAAAGAAGATCCGGCGCTGGTAGGAGGGGTGGAGATATTTTTTCCATTCACTTCCGCCTGTCGCTTGTTTGACGAGTCCGCCGGAAGTGAGATAATGTTCGGCGGTTCTCAAATGCGCGAGCGGCCAAACGACATTGTAAGTATGATCGAAATCGCGCAGCGCGGTTTTCAAGACGTGATGATCGGATGAATTCTTATCTATAGCAAGGAATTTCCGGTACACATTTCTGCCGCGCATACTTCCTGCGAATTGTTTCAGAATGCCTTCGTATTTCTCTTCGAAAAGCCGCAGCGTTTGCGTTTTCTTTCCCGTCTTGTGATCGAGTCCGGCGTCTTTCCAGTACAATTGTTCGAAGACGGCATTGAGATCGGAATCATCATTCATCTTTCCCTTCACGCGGTGATTGAGCAGCAACAGCACATCGGTACACATCAGTTCGATGAATCGGAATTGCGCCGACTGGAATCCGCTCGCCGGTGCAAGTGCAAGACGGAATTCATTGTACTGATCGAGATCCATTCCTTCGCGCATCACGCTGAACGATTGTGTGAGCACGCCCGCGTAACGATTCACACGTTCCATTTTACTTCTGAAAAAAGCAGCATCGGGTTTTTCGGTATTCACCAGCTGCTGTAATTCATGCGCAACGAGTTTCAACAGGAGTTCCGTCACCTGGTGATACATGATGAAAATGGATTCATCCGGAAAATCGGTCTTTGGATTCTGCAGGGAAAGAAGTGTATCGAGATGAATATAGTCCCAGTAAGTGACCGGCTTGCTCATGGCAAATCCTTTCAGGAAAGATCCCGCGTCCTGTCCAAGCGCTTCGTACTTCTCCTCAATTTTTTTCAGTGTGTCAAGATGCTCCTGTTTCTGCTCGCTCATAATTTTCATTGTTGGGTTTCTCCGAAGGAGTCCTCCGGGCAAAATACGGAAATAAGAAGGGGACTAGCAAATGACAATAGTCATAAAGGGAGAATTACTGACAGATATACGGATTACGGATTTTGGCTTCTGAATTCCTTTCTGAATGATCTGTAATCCGTATATCCGTACAATTTGCAGTATTCCCACTCTCTTTTTGTACATTTAGTACAATGAAAAAATCGCTCCTTTTCTTCTTCCTTCTCCTCGGGATCTCTTCGAACGCGCAGGGACCGTGGACGCAGAGAGCTTCTCTTCCTTCTTTCGGGCGCCACCGCTGTTTCACTTTTTCCATTGGCAGTCGTGGCTACCTCGGTTGCGGATGGAACGGTACGGTCATGTACCAGGATCTGTGGGAATACGATCCGGGTTCGGATACGTGGATGCAGAAAATGGATTATCCCGCCGGACCACGATTGAGTTCATTCGGTTTTTCCATTGGCAGTACGGGTTATGCCGGTTGCGGACTTGATCAGAATCTTTACGCGCAATCCACTTTTTACGCTTATCATCCTTCCACCAATTCATGGACCGCAAAAGCATTTTTCATTGGCACACCGATCTTCGGCGCGAGCAGTTGCGTGATCAATAACAAAGGATATGTCGTGTGCGGCGATGACTGGGATCCGAATTACTGGCGTCACAACGAGATGTACCGTTACGATCCAGTCGCTGATTCCTGGAATTACGAGACCACGATGCCTGCTGATGGAAGAAGAGATCCGGTCGGATTTGCGATCAATGGAAAATTCTACGTGGGAACAGGAAGTGACAACAGTTACATCGAGAATTACGATTGGTGGGAATACGATCCGGCCAATGGCGTGTGGACACAGAAATCGAATTTCATCGGCAGTGCGCGTTCACAGGCTGTGGGTTGGTCTGTTGGTGGAAAAGGATATCTCGGAACAGGTGGTGTGGCCGATGTGAATGATTTCTGGGAATACGATCCGGTCTCGAATTCATGGTCTCAAGTGGATGATTTTCCCGGACAGGGAAGAGAGAATGCCCAATCGTTCGTGATCGGCACCAAAGCCTATCTCGTTTGCGGAACAAGTGGTGTGAACTACAACGATATCTGGGAATTCGATCCGCTCAATATTACGGGGATGAACGAGCAGGAAGATGCTGTTGACATTACTTCGTGGCCCAATCCGGCAACGGACGTGCTGAATGTGCGTCTTCCCAATGAAAACGGTACCATGATCCATTACCAGATATCAGATATTTCCGGCCGGATAACGAAAGAAGATAACATTCGGGTAGATGGAAGCGTTATGCAAGTGCCTGTAAATGACCTTGCTTCCGGAACCTATATCCTGAACCTGGTTGCAGAAGGCAAGGCGCACAGGTTAGAGTTCGTTAAATAGGAACCGCATGGCACGCCGTTTGCAATTTATGTTCAAACGCGATAACAAAATGAAAAAGTTAATCCTCCTTCCGCTCAGCTTGATGCTCTTCGCAACAACAATGTTTGCGCAGGATGCAGCATCCTACAGAAAGATCACCAACCTCGCTTTCAAAAGAGGCGAGCTGCTTAAATATCGTATTCACTACGGCGCTGTGAACGCAGGAGTCG
>DATJEX010000410.1:0-4115 GCA_035496135.1 Bacteroidia bacterium | reverse complement strand
AAAAGCGGAATCTTTCATCTCATCCACGAAAGCGAATTGCCAGTAATGATAATCACTCAGCGAATCACGATCGAGGTGATCGATCGCCGCCTGGAATCTTCCGGCCGGCGTATTCACTTTCACCTTATGCGCGATCGCCGTGTCTTCCATCGCTTTATTACCAATAGCGATGAATGCGCTGTCGGATGTCATGAAATCTTTCAGTTTCACTTCATTCTTCACGGCCAATTCGCGGGAGAGACCGTAACACCAGGTGAAAATATCCTTGTCGTCGGGATATTGCAGATGCGCCTGCCATGCATAATTGAGCGCGAGAACATTCCATCCTGTCGCGTCGGTCTTGTTCATGAACGATGTCAATCTTCCCTGCTCGCCGATCGGTTTATCATCATTGGTGTTTCCATACATGAGCGAGAACATCGCACCGAGATCAGAAAAATCATACGAGCGGTTCTTGTCGATCACTTCAGCATAAAGTGCGCGCACCATTTCTTTGGTGAGGTAATGATTGGAAGGATAAACGCGCTGGTTGGCATAATCGGAATAGATGGCCATGTCGTATTCCTGGTCATTGAGGTGTTCATCCGCTTCTTCGAAACGCGCCATCGTTTTCACTTTCCAGAACATCGCTTTGTCGTTCAGGAATAAAGAACCGGTGGTGTCTTTCGGATCAAGCTTGGAAAATTTGTGCACGATCGCTTTTCTTCTTTTGTAAACGCTCGGGTGTGTCGCGAGATCATCATCTTCATCTTCATTCTGCGGCTTGATCGCTTTCACCGTGTCGGGCTGATATTTCGAAGGGAAAACGAGATGGTCGGTCTCGAAAAAACTTTTTGAAAAAGCAGTGTCGGCGAAAGGCGCGTCGGCCAATGCAAGAATATCGAACGCTGCAATGGCAGCATGCGGATCGTAATTTGAATTCACGAGCAGATCGAATCCTTCTTCATCCGCCTGCGATTCCTGTCCGCGCGCGTACCGGTGTTTTTTCAGAAAGCGATTTTCAAATGTCGTCGCTTCGTATTGCCCGATGCCCTGCTGCGCTTTCACGCCTTCCTTGTAACCAACGAGCACGTGATGCCGTTTGTAGTGGATCACTTCGTGCGCAAGCACATACGCGAGCTCCGATTCATTGTGCAGGCGCGTGAGCAATCCCATCGTCACAAAAATGACACCCTGGTCGGTGGTGAATGCGTTGACGGCCGAAGAACGGAGCACGTAGAATTTGATCTGGCTGCGCAACACGGGGTCCTGTTTGAGCAGGAGCGAATCCGCCACGCGGTTCACATACATGCCCATCGTGTCATTCACGAGGCACTGCCCGCTGAAACGGAGTTCGTCGATGGAATAATTATTCTGGAGGTAAAATTCTTCTTCCGCCTCCTGCATTTTCACATCGTCGGTGTCGATCTTCTGTTTATCGAGCTGATACTTTTCCGCCGTGGAAATGAGAAAATCTTTGGGGAGTATCCCTCCTGATCTTGCCGGGGTGTAATTGTCCATGTTCGGAACCTGCGCAAAGAGCGCTGCGGGAAACAGGAGAATAAGAACGGCACTTGAAATGTTCTTCATAGTTTGAAATTCCGAACTGCAATTTACTGTTTTATAGAGTGAAGAAGTCTTAAAAAGAATGAAAATTATGCCGCGGGAAGGATTACTGATCAAACGGACCTGCCTGCGGCAGGCAGGGAATACAGATTACGGATGGAGACGGATTTACTGACCCTTCCCGAAGATCGATCATTACTGAATAGCCGCGATCTTCCCGCAGTTATCCCCTTGACGACTTCACTTATTCAAATCTCAGTATTATGTGAAACGATTTGCGTTGCTTTATAGTATGGATCGGGATCAACGCTCCTGTACTTCTCACATGGCCAGATCTTTTTCACCGGCAACGCTCGTACTCCTGTTTTTCCTGCTGAATGGAAATCTGTCCGCTCAACATCTTCATTTGTCAACTGGAGGTAATGACCGTTACGGATTGAAAGACGACAACGGGATCTGGATCGTGGAACCGAACTATCTCAGCATCGAAGCGTATTACTATGAATATCCGGTGGTCAATTATTGGATAGTTGAATCACCCGATTCCAAATACGGCATCATCGACAGCACCGGAAAAATTTTTCTTGACGCGGAATATCATTCTGTTGTGGCAAGGAATGATCTGTCCAGTCGGAATATCTTTCACGATCCCTTCAAACCTTTTCCCGATAAGGATAGCATAGTCATCGAAAGACCCTGCGGCTTCCGCAAATTGAAGAACGGAGAATATTATTACGGAACCGATAATTTGTATTGGGGACTCGCCGATTCTACAGGGAAAATGCTGACTCCTCCGATCTACAAAGCATTTGTTTACGAACCTTCATTCGGAAAGTATATCCGCGTTTCGACCACCGATAGTTCTTCAGGCCATGAGGTAAGCGGATATCTTGACGTGAATGGAAATGTGATCATCAAACCGCAATGGGAAGTCCTTTCCCCTCCTGTAAAAAATGGTGTGCTGGTGGCCGACAAATGGTTTCCGACAGAGATAACCAAATGCGGATTCCTGTCGTGGGATGGAAAATTCACTCCGCTCGAATTCATTTATGAAGGATCGGGACATACCGAATTAGGTAACCGTTATCAATATGCCACCGACAGCGTTATCCTCGGAAGATGGAAGAACAGGGTGTGCATGATGGATCCGGATGGTAAGATCATTCTTCCACCGACATTTGACGATATTGAAATTTTCACACAGGATAACATCTGCACTTTCCGCATAAAAAATAAATATGGTGTCGTGAATACAAAAGGGAAGATCCTCTTATCAGGATGCGACAGTATTGAAAGCGTGGGGTGGGGCGATGGATATTATTATACCGGGGAAGATCCTGAATTCAAACATGATCTTATTTTTCAGAAGAACGGAAAACTCGGTGTGTTCAATGATTCGGCGGGTGTCGTGGTGAAATGCGTTTATGATCACGCCGGCTGGGAAGATGAAGCACATACTGTTTTCTGGGGCGAGCGAAAGGGAAAAATATTTTTCGCCGCGATGAAGGGAAAGAAAACAAAAGCAGAAGAACCGATCGAAGCATTGCAGCACGTGAGTTCAGATCAAACAGCTGCTGCAACTTTCCCGATGCACGTCGACAGCAGGGATTTCATCGCGAAGTTTGATGCGAAAGGAAACATCATCCACAAGTGGGATTTCGGTTTGGGCTATCAACTTGACCACGATGAACACTATTCGGTAACGTTCAACGGCAAGACCGGTGTTTTCGATCATGCACATGATACCGTTCTCATTCCGTTGATCTACCAGGATCTCGGGTATTATACTTCCATTGATTACGAAGTAAGTCCGTTCATTTACGTAGAAACCAAAAGCGGGCATTACGGCGGATACAACGAGCAGGGAAAAATGATCATCGATACACTTTACACGCAGCTCGGTGATTTCAACCCCTTCTATTATTGCGGCATCGGCAAAAAAGATGATGGTTCATGGGATGCATTTGACACGACCGGTAAAGTGATCGTTCACAGCAAAGATGAGATCCTCATGCTGCCCCAAACATCTTTACTCCTGGTCAAAACGGAAAAGGGCGACCGGTTATTCGACGTGGAAAAAGACAGCATTGTTTTCGAACATGATTATGATGAGTTGTCACCGTTGCCCGAAAATTTTTTCCTGATCAATAAAGATGGAAAATACGGCGTGATGGATGAGAACGGAACGATCATCGCTCCACCGGTCTACCAGCAGATCGATGGGCCTTTCACCGGCGTATTCCGTGTTTGGAAGAATGATGAGCTCAATGGACTCATTGACGGAAACGGAAATTTCATTTCGCCGCTCAGTGACACCGGCTGGGTTTTCAGTACGCAGCAATTTGATACACTTATCTCCTGCAGGGAACTCTGGTACCAGGAATATGAATATTTCTTTGAGCCGGTCGAACGGCATGGCCCGGATGAGCATGGGAAAGGTTGTGTGATCGGAAAATGTACAGAAGCGAATTATTACGCGGCGGAGAATTTCGTGTTCGATGAATTTCTCAGTTCCGACGCCCTGGATGAAGATGTCTGGCTGGAAAGAAATTTCGATCAAGTTTATTTTG
>DATJEX010000409.1:0-5962 GCA_035496135.1 Bacteroidia bacterium | reverse complement strand
AGTTGAAAGCAATAGTTGCGCATGAGTTTGGTCACTTTGCACAGAATGCAACGAAGCTCGGATCGTATATCTATACGGTTAATCGCGTGATTTTTGACCTGGTTTACATGAGGGACAAATGGGATCAGACTCTGGCGAAGTGGTCGCGAACTTTCTCCCTGTTTAATTTTTTTGCTCAACTCACTTTCATGATTGTGAGCGGAGTGAGATTTGTCCTGAGAAAAATCTATTATCTCATTCAACGGATCAATGGTGCGTTATCAAGAGAAATGGAATTTCACGCCGATCGTGTTGCGGTAAGTGTTACTGGCAGTGAACCAATTTGCGACGCGTTGCTGAAGCTTCAGATCCTTAAGATTGTTCATGATTCCGTAAGTCGATTAGTGGACAATTATTTTGATGACAGGAAGATCATTCCGGCCAATGTCTTTGATCTCTACGAACCAGTTGCGTTTCAATTGTCCAAACAGACATTTGTGTGTACATCTGAAAATCATTTTCCGAAATTCAATGAATCTGATATGCGGAAGATTGACTCTTTAAAGAGATTGAAAGCATCCAATCTATGGGCATCCCATCCGCAATTCAATGAAAGGAAGGAGGCTGCTTACAGGATTTTTGTTGATAGACTGAATCAACCTGGTAATGCCATTGAACTTATCCGGAATCCTAATCAACTGGGAAGAAAAGTGACGAAGCTGATGATAAGAAAGGATATCACCAAATTCATTAGTGATTCACCTGAAACCATCGCAGAGTTGATGGCTATTCATGATAAGCAGGTCTATGATGCGCGTTACCGTGGTTTCTATTACGGACGTATTCTTCAGCAGTTTGATATAGAAGCTTCTGTGAACAAACCTGTAATACAAATTGATACCGAAGAAAAGATCTTCAACGAAGAGCTGGAATCTGGATTTGATGCGCTCAGAGCCTGTGACGCCGACATTAATGCACTCAAGTCTTTTGCGACAAGTGCCGAATCGTTCGGCTATTTTGAATATGAAGGAAAACGGTGTGATAAATTTGACATACAGCGTATAGATAAATTACTTGGAGAAAGGCAGAAAAAAATCCTCAATGAACTAGCACAATATGAACAAAGAATCTTTCAGATGTATCTGAAAAATTCAGGTGAATACAGGCTGAAATATATCGGTGAATATAAATTGTACTTCACTATACTTGGATTTCGTAACGCAGTAAAGGAAGAATTGAGTGCGGCCATGAAAATGAATAAAGGATTCGGAAAAATCACACAATACACAGGTGGAGTGGAAAAGGCGCTGATAGAAAGAGCAAACGCCATCTGTTCTAGGTTCATTAACCTGATCGAAAAAATGGACCGGGTCGTTTCGGTTCTTGATTATGATGAACTGCATGTTGCAAATGGATTGGGAAAACATCTTTGCAAAACACTGCCGTCATTACAGGAGAAGCCATTTCAGATTGCAAAATTCTATGGGCTGAATACTTCGATTGCTGCTGTCAATGCAGGACTCAACCGTATCCTTCAGATTCAACTCCGAGCCATCATACGCATACAGGATCAGATTCATGCCGGCGCCAGTAGACAGTAGGCAGTAACAGCTCTGCGTGCTCTGCGAAATCAGCGAGAGAAATTTTAGTCACGATCACCAGGAAACGGCGAATGGGAATTATTTTTCGAAAAAATTTCATCCATGAAACACGCGCAAGGAAAAAACGGAAAATTTAAATGCGATTGCTGCGGATATTTCACGCTGCCTTCCAATGAAGTTGGATATTACCAGATGTGCCCGGTTTGTTATTGGGAAGATGATGCAGCGCAGGCAAATGATCCGGAACTTAAACGCGGAAAGAATGAAATAAGCCTGAATGAAGCACGGCAGAATTTCAAGACGATGTGGGCTATGGATATGCGTTCGACAGAATATGCAAGAGATCCGCTGGAATCGGAGAAGGAATAAATTCAATTCCAGTATTCGATCGTCCGGATGGTAACGAAAATTTCCCTGTCCCTCCCGGAATCTATTTCCGTTTGTTTTATCCAGTTGCCGCGCGCATCATATTCATAGATGTACTCGTATCCGAAATTGAATAAACCGTTCGAGTGATAGAATTTACTCTGGATCTGATCTCCATGCTCATTGTTCTTATCACGGGTGATGAAGTCTTTCGTTCCGTCGGAATGGTAGAAAAGACTTTTTGTTTTTTTCCCATCATCCGTGGTTTTGGTTTTTACACTCCAGTCCAGTGAATCAGAACTATTGTAATGCCTCATGCTGCTGTGCGTAGAATCTGCATCCATTGAATATTCGTATCGCTCCACCAGGTGGCCGAGTGAATCATATTGAATGTAGGAGATCATTTCATTTCTGCTGTTGTATGCGCGGACCTCTATGTCGCGGAGCTGAAGATCTTTCGTATAGTGTTTCTCTTTCCACAACCTGCAGCTGTCGTCGTATTGATAGATCCACATATCGAGTGTATCACCGGTGGAATCTGTGTTCACCAGGAGAAGTTCATTGCCTGCCGGTTGTAGCGAATAGGTTGTGAATTCCGCAGGATCATCGCCAATGCGGTCCCGTTCGTGTGTCCTGTAACCCTGTCTATTGTAAAATGTTGTTTCGTCGGTGATGACATCGCCCAATTTCAAATGGTCAGGATCTTTTGTATTTCCGATCGCATCATATTCAATTGCGCTCAGGCTTTTGATATTCGGTGTAAGTCCAGATGCACTCAGGTCCGTCTCCGCTTTTCCATATGGACAACCCTGTCCAAAGGACGGAATGGTCATTAGTATGAAAACGAAGACTGAAATATATTTCATCCTGTTAATGTACAGCAGCGCGATCACTTCCAGTACTTGATTTTCCTTCTTGTAATGAACACCCCGTTATTATCGCCCGATTCAATTTGCGTCCGCTTGATCCAGTTACCATGCCGGTCATATACGTACGTGTAATTTGAACCGAAATTGAACGTACGATCCAGGTCGTAAAAATTCTCAACGACCAGGTCACCATGCTCGTTCGTGGAGTCGAAAGTGAGAAAATCATCGGATGGGCGGGAGTGATAAAAAGTGCACCATTCACTCTTTTTGTCGGCGCTGAATGTGCTTACAGCTTTCCATTCCAGGGAATCGCTTTCGTCGTATAGAATGGTGGAATTTTGAACGGAATCTTTATCGTACAGGAATTCTGTCCGATCCTTCCTTTTTCCGAGTGAATCGAACGTGGTATTGCTTGTCAATCTGCGGAGGCTGTCGTAAGTGCGGACCACGTTCTCATTCAAATGGAAATCATGGTCGTAATAAACTTCATTGACCAGCAAGCAATTGTTATCATAGAAATAATCCCAAAATGAAAGTGTGTCGCCGGCTTTATTCGTTTCCACTACAAAAACTTCTTTTCCCGAAGATGCAACAGTATAAGTTGTCACGTTCCTGTTACCATAACCGTCCGCATTTTCTTTTTCCATCGCTTCATATCCGAGTTCATTGTAAAAAGTAACGTGGTAATAAACAACATCACTTTTCCTGGATGTAAAAAGGTTGAAATGAACGTCTCCGTCATATTCATATTCACGGACCTTTTTCACTTTTCCTTTCAGGCCCGAAATATGCAGGTCAGTTTCCGCTCCGCCGTTGAAACAGCTTTGTGCCTTGCCAGGAATATTCACGCCGATAAAAACAAGAAGAAAAAAAAGTGGAGTAAAATTCATTTAGGGGAAAAGGAGTCGTGGTAACGGACAAATCTAAACAATAAAAAAAACGCTTTCCATTTCTGAAAAGCGTTTCTTATATAACTGCCTACTGCCTACTGGTTATCGCCCTCCGCTTTCGGTTCACACTCCTCGTTCCAGTTTCTGCCCCATCCGCAGCGGCTCATTTCAGCTTTCACCCGTTCTCTTTCTTCCGGGGTCATCTTTGCCATTTTTTCTTCCCAGCGTTTTTTCCACGCGCCGTGTTTGTAATGTCCCCATCTTCCGCCGTGTCCGCATCTTCCGCCCCAGCATCCACCGCCTTTGCGGAAACTTCCGAAAAGAATTTTACACAATACCAGCAGTCCTATCGCGTGCCAGTAATCCAGCTTTCCCCATCCTGTGAGTCCTGGTACGATCCAGTTCCACAAGTGCATTGTTACCCATCCGAGTCCGAATATGAAGGCCGTTGCTACCAGCGCTACACATATTCCTTTGAAGATCCATTTCATGTTTTTTAGTTTTATAGAGGTTGATTTCTTTTGTTTTTTGTCAGACTGAGCTTGTCGAAGGCTGACCTACGTATTCAGATCACTGTACAATTCTTTCAGACGATCTCTCAGGAACAAAACAGCATACCTTTTTCTCGAGAGCAAAGTGTTGAGCGGAATTCCTGTTTCTTCCGAAAGTTCGCGGAAAGACCGTCCTTCAATTTCATTCTCAATAAAAACCCAGCGTTGTTCTTCGGGCAATTCGTCCAGCGCTTCTGTCAACTCGCTCATGATCACGCGGCGCGCATACTGCGCTTCCGGACCGTCGTCCACCGAAGGAAGCAGATCGTTCAGCGTCAAACCTTCTTCACCATCGTCGTTCAACCGCTCATAGCGCGCTTCGAGCGATTCGGTACGGCGTTTTCTGAAGAGGTCGGCTATTTTGTTCCGCGCTACACGGTACATCCAGCCCGAAACTTTTTCGATCACATTCTCCACCCGCAGATTTTCCGTGAGCTCGATGAAAACGTCCTGCAGGATGTCTTCTGCGTCCTCATCTTCCGGAACACGTTTGCGGATGAATTCGAACAACCGGCGCCTTTCGCGCTGAACTGTTTCTTCCAGGATCCGGTTTTGATCGGCCATCAGTGAAGGTAGGATCTGTATTTTTTGTTTTGCCACCATTTTGCGGGATCATATGCTTGATCTATGAGGGATGTCGCACAAGCCGGGTGGAATATTTTATCAAAGGTGGGGAAAAATGCCAGTTTTCAGTTTTCAGTTGGCAGTTTTCGGTCTTCCGCCTTCCGTTTCCCGTCTTCCATTGAATTACTTGACTGACAACTGCCGCTGACAACTGCCGACTGACAACTGCCGCCGACCGGTGACCAAAATCCCGCCGACCGAGCGTTGGATTGTGCGTGGTGGATGGGCTAAGAAAGCTGGTTCGGTGCAGCAAAAAATTTTCCCACCGACCGATCGAAACATATCACCCCGCTGGGGTTTTGAAAAAACACAACGCGCCTCTGGCGCTACCGAAATGCCGCTCCTAGGGAGCAATCGCGACTTCATGAAGATTACTCTGTAAATCCGTCTAAATCTGTAATCCTCCCCCTGATTCAGCAGTATTCTGAATAAATTTGCATTACCCATGAAACACCTTCTCAACAAAACACTCACCGTTAAGCATGTCGCCGCGCTTTTTATTATTCCCATCGCCATCATTGCCATGATCATGGCGTTTTCCACCGGCGGAGAACCGATCAAAAAACCTTCGAAGATCGTCGAGAAAAAAGACAGCGTGGGAAAAATTGTCCTCGTCGATACGTCCGCCATGGGATTGCTCAAGGCGTATGTCGATTCACTCAACAACGATCCGCACCTGCGCGGTGGAAGCTGGAGTTATTACCTCACCGATGTCGATAGCGGAAAACCGATCGTCGCCATCGATATCGATCGCGGTCTCGTTCCTGCTTCTACGATGAAAGTCGTGACAACAGGCACAGCGCTCTCACTTCTCGGAACAGGATTTCATTTCACCACATTATTGCAATACGACGGAACCATCGATGCCGCAACGCATACACTCAACGGAAATATTTACATCCACGGTGGCGGCGATCCCACACTCGGTTCAGAAACATTCGGAAGCAGTCCCGGAAAAGTAGCGAGTGGTTGGGCCAACGCGATCAAGAAACTCGGCATCGATTCCATCGCAGGTTCCATCATCGGTGACGCGGAATCATTCGACCGCGATCCTGTTCCAGGCGGTTGGTCGTGGACAGACA
>DATJEX010000408.1:0-4369 GCA_035496135.1 Bacteroidia bacterium | reverse complement strand
TGAAGCTGGAAAGATCCATTCACGATGAATTGTGAAGCATCGCCGCTCCACGCCGGATTCGCTGTGAAGTCTCCGTCCGAAAAATTATCGCTGATCTGCGCCGAACATAAATTGCTCAACAACGATCCGAAAATGATGAGGCTACGGAGAATGGATTTCCCTGTCAATAACATGAACGGTAAAGATATGGAAATGGCCTGTTTCATTGGGAGAATAAGTTGAATTCACAACCGGCATTTACGAACAGATCCGGGCGTGATCGGCAGGCTTTCCCAAGATGTAAATGTTGTAATTTGGAGCAGCGGTTCAGGAGAACCCTTTCATGAACCAATAAATCAATCGGCCCCCATGAGATCATTTGTCAATCCCGGTTTTTTCGGAGTCATTTTACTCTGTTTCGCATTGCCCTTCTGCAGTATCCGTTGCAACGGATTCAAACTCTACTCGTTCAGCGGAATTCAGCTGGTGACGGGAGCCGAAGTCGCACCCGAACACCCGAGCAATCCATTTTCTTCCCTCATGGGAAATTCGACGCTCGGTGGAGGAGGAAGTACTTCCGGAATGTATGACAGTACCCAGGTGCGACCGGTGAGTCATGTTGCCATTCCGCTCATCATCATTCTCTGCATTGCGGTGATCACTATCGTGATGACCTCATTCAAAAAATTGCCGGGCTTTACTATTGGACTCATTTCCGCTGGAGTGATCCTTGTCCTGATCATCATTCAGAATTTCATGCTTCAATCGGAAATGATGAGCCGGATCGCCGAAAGCGGGCAGGGAGGCAATCAATTCATGGGAGGTTTTCTGGGGATCAACATCAGTTCAGATGTCGGTTGCTGGTTCATGGTGATCACGTGCCTCGGTGCGATCGTTTTCAATATCATTTGCCTCTCGCAGAAAAACAAACCACCCGCTCCACTACGGCCGAATTATCCACCGCAGAATTATCCGCCCCAATATCCACCCGGTTATTACCAGGGGCAACAGAACTATCCGCCCAATTATCCACCACAGAATTATCCACCCAATTATCCGCCTCAGAACTATCCGCCGAATTATCCTCCACCGAATAATCCGCCGCAGAATAATCCCTGACCGAACGAAATTTTCCGCGATGCAATCGTGGAATCGAAAATTGTTTCATCTTTGCGCCCATGAATAACATCTGCATCAAACGCAAGCATAAAAAACCATTCCTTCACCGGAAAGGATAATCGCGTTTTTGCCCAGCATACCATGAACGAAGGCCTTTCCAGACGGAGGGCCTTTTTGATTTTAATGCAGAACAGGACAAATAATGCGGACAGTTATCCCGAACAATGGAACTTCAAACCAAATAATACCAACTTTGTAAAGCAAAAAAACCAATTATGAAAGTAGCAGTAGTCGGAGCCACCGGCCTCGTCGGAACAAAAATGATGGAAGTGCTCACCGAGCGCAACTTCCCCGTTTCAGAATTCATTCCTGTCGCATCAGAAAGATCGTCAGGAAAAGAAGTGGAGTTCAAGGGGAAAAAATATAAAGTCGTCACTCCGGCAACAGCTATTTCCATGAAACCCGATGTGGCACTTTTTTCTGCCGGTGGCGGAACGTCACTCGAGTGGGCTCCGAAATTCGCCGCGGCCGGAATTACGGTCATTGATAATTCATCGGCGTGGAGAATGGATCCGGCGAAAAAACTTGTCGTTCCGGAATTGAATGCGGATGTATTGACGAAAGAAGATAAGATCATTGCCAATCCGAATTGTTCTACGATTCAACTGGTGGTCGCGCTCAACCCGCTTCACAAGCGTTTCAAAATTGCGCGCATCGTTGTCAGCACGTATCAATCGGTGACCGGTACCGGAAAAAAAGCGGTCGATCAATTGATGAACGAACGGAACAATGTGAAAGGAGAGATGGCGTACAAATATCAAATTGACCTGAACGCCATTCCGCAGATCGATGTTTTTCTCGACAATGGTTACACGAAGGAAGAAATGAAGATGGTGAACGAAACGAGAAAGATCATGCGTGATGACAACATCCGCCTTACCGCAACAACAGTTCGCATTCCTGTCATGGGCGGACATTCCGAATCGGTGAACGTGGAATTCGAAAATGAATTTGACATGAGCGAAGTGCGTTCACTGCTCGAGAAAGCTCCGGGAGTGAAAGTGATCGACGATATTAAAAACCAGCAATACCCGATGCCGCTCATTCACGCGCACAACAGCGACGAAGTTTTTGTGGGAAGATTGCGCCGCGATGAAACGCAGCCGAAGACACTGAACATGTGGATTGTTTCGGATAATCTGAGGAAAGGTGCGGCAACGAATGCGATCCAGATCGCGGAGTATCTGCTGAAACAAAAACTCATTTGAAGATTCGGAAACGCATGGAAGCTTTAGCTATCAGAGCTGAAAGCTGTCAGAAACGAGATCGATAGTGAGGAGTTAATTGATCGGGTGGTGTTTTAGTCCGCTTGCCCTGTTCATCGAAGTATTTCCTTGAAACGGGAATTCCACAAACGAAAATACATTTACCGCTCACTTTTCCATCCTCATACCAGGTGATCCACTTTCCTTTTGGTTTGCTATCCGGCCATCGTTTAGGCGTCATGTTCATGTGGCCATATAATGGATTCTTTGCCCAGGAACGTATCTTGTAGCAGCCTGCAGTTTTTCTATTTCCATTTGGGTAATACTCAAAATAAGGACCGCAGACATACATTTGCCAGTTGTAATGATGTATTCGACCGTTAGTGATGGTGTGAATACTCCCATTCGGGTAATACGCGACCACCTTTTCCTTCCGGTAAATAGCACCCTCTCTGATGGAGGCCTTGTTCCTTGTCTTTTCGAAGAAAAAGTATTGAGTATATACGCTGTCAATTCCAAAAGTTGCCAGCGTGTCAAGATCGTTGTTTCTTGTGTCCCAGATCACACCGTTTGAGGCAGGGAAAAAATATGTTTTGATCCAACCGTTCTTCATCACAATGATCTCGTTTTGGATCTTACTGTTGGAGAATAACTGCAATGAGCTGTCCGTTCTTAAACTATCGCACGCGCAACACACTGGTTGTGTACAAGCATATTCTTCCACTTTATTATCCCAGATGGAACCCGGTGAATATTCATTCCGGATCTCTTTCCCATTTTCTCCAAGATCCCGCCTGCACAGAATCTTGCCGCAACTGTCGCTATAATATTGAACAAATTCGCCAGACCAATATCCGCGGAAATAATTTCCTTCCAACGCCGGGCAGCCAGTCGGGAAGTACAGTTTTACTTTTCCATCTACAAAACCGTCCTTGTAAAAAACAGACTCTTTCAATTTCCCGTCCGGATAGAACGTTCGCCATTCTCCTTCTCGTTTACCGTTTACATAATCTCCTTCCTGAATAGTAGAATCGCGGAGGTTCATTGGTAAATCCTGATTGTAAAAAAAGAATACGCAGTGCCCCCGCCAACGCCCCGAACTATCAACACGATTGACGGTATCTCCTTTGTAAAGTTCAAATTTCATCTTCTGGGCAAAGCCCTGACCACTGCATAAGAGAAATGCCGCAAGAATGAGAATATGTGGTTTGTGAATCACTGCATATAATTCTCTGTAATGATCATTTTGAACATCGGGAATAGAATACTTCTGCAAATGCCGTATAATCATCATACACCAGAGGGATCACAATTTTCCCGGAAGAATCTATTGCTCCGAATCGGCCATTTGCTCTCACCTCGCGGATCTCACCCCGTGGAGCAAGTACGCAATCGAAACGCAGATCAATATGATGGATTTTTTGTTTTCCTGCGCTTGTTACAGAAAAATCCAGAACAGAATCATTCGATGAAATATATTTTACCTCATCAGGGAGAATAAAATCAACAATCCCTACATCATGCGTCTGTTCTATCCAGACGGGATTTTGCGAAAGAACCTCATCTGACCACAGCCCATTTTCCAATTGTACAATGCGGTAGTAATACTTATCTGAGAGTTTTCGCTGGTAAATGGTTTGAGGATCGAAAGAGAAATGGATCCAGATCACGGCAAGTGCAGTTATTATTATTCCAGCGATGGCGAGCGGTGGAATAATACGGTCTTTCCAACCAGCGCGTTTGTGGTCCATGACTGATGCGGCACCAATAATAAAAACCAGAACAGCAGTTGCCAGCAATGATCCAGCAATGAAAGGATGCGAAAGTTCCCTATGAATTATCCGTGTGACTGCAAATGGGAATATGGAAAGCGGAAGAATGACGGCCAATAATCGTGATATCCACTTGAGACGGAATTTGAAAATACGGACAAGTGTGTAGACGAATGCGGCAAACGCAAGAATGAGTAATCCGGTAATAATGATTAGCCACATAACAATTAAATA
>DATJEX010000407.1:0-7061 GCA_035496135.1 Bacteroidia bacterium | reverse complement strand
TGACAGGAAAACTCAGCGGTTGGACAGCGCCGAAAGATGTCATTCTGAAAGTTGCAGGAATTCTCACCGTGAAAGGCGGAACAGGCGCGATCGTGGAATATTTTGGTGAAGGAGCGACAAGCATGTCGTGTACAGGAAAAGGAACGATCTGCAATATGGGCGCGGAAATCGGTGCGACCACTTCCACATTCGGATATGATGCATCGATGGAACGTTATCTCAATGCAACAGGCCGCGCAGAAGTCGCGACACTTGCCAATGCGGTGAAACAACACCTCACCGCCGATCCGGAAGTGTATGCTTCTCCTGAGAAATATTTTGACCAGGTGATCGAGATCGATCTTTCAAAACTCGAACCACATCTTAACGGGCCATTCACTCCGGACCTGGCTACACCTGTTTCTCAAATGAAAGAAGCAGCGAAGAAAAACGGCTGGCCAACCAACGTGGAGGTTGGATTGATCGGATCGTGCACGAATTCTTCTTACGAAGATATTTCCCGTGCTATTTCCATTGCGAAGCAGGTGAAAGCAAAAGGGCTCAAAGCAAAATCTGAATATTGCATCAATCCGGGATCGGAACAGATCCGTTTTACAATAGAACGTGATGGATTCCTCGATGTGTTCAATGATATCGGCGCGAAAATTTTCACGAATGCCTGTGGTCCGTGCATCGGAATGTGGGACAGGGTAGGAGCGGAGAAGCAGGAGAAAAACACGATCGTTCATTCGTTCAACAGGAATTTCGCGAAACGTGCGGATGGAAATCCGAACACGATGGCATTTGTCGCATCACCGGAATTAGTCACCGCCATTGCGATCGCAGGCGATCTCACTTTCAACCCGATCACCGATTATCTCGTGAATGACAAAGGAGAAAAAGTGAAACTGGATGAACCTACAGGCGATGAACTTCCGAAAAAAGGTTTTGCTGTGGATGATCCGGGTTATCAGAAACCAGCTGACGATGGAAGCAATCTTACGGTGAATGTTTCACCGACTTCAGATCGTTTGCAGCTGCTCGATCCGTTCGCGGCGTGGGAAGGTGTCGATCTGAAAGGATTGAAACTGCTCATCAAGGCAAAAGGAAAGTGCACCACCGATCATATTTCGATGGCAGGAAAATGGCTGAAGTATCGTGGGCATATTGATAATATTTCGAACAACATGCTTATCGGTGCCGTGAATTTCTTCAATGAAAAAACGGATAATGTGAAGAATCAACTCGATGGCAGTTACGATTCTGTTCCGAAAGTTCAGCGTGCTTACAAAGCGGCGAAGATCGGATCGATCGTGGTGGGTGATGAGAATTACGGAGAAGGATCTTCACGCGAACATGCAGCGATGGAGCCGCGTCACCTGGGTGTGCGTGCGGTACTCGTGAAATCATTCGCGCGTATTCACGAAACGAATCTGAAAAAACAGGGCATGCTCGCCTTGACCTTCGCGAACAAGGAAGATTACAACAGGATCCAGGAGAATGACACGATCGATATTGTTGGACTCACCACTTTCGCGCCGGGCAAACCATTGACGCTGGTCTTGCATCACGACAACGGAAGCACGGAAGAGATCAGCGTGAATCACACCTACAACGCACAGCAGATCGAATGGTTCAAGGCTGGTGGAGCTTTGAATATCATCCGTGCGGGAGTGAAGGCTTGATCATTATTCTGTAAAAAAGTAAAGGGCTGGATCTCTCCGGCCCTTTTTTATTGGCGATCTTTTTTAGGAAAAGGACAGCGGGGAAGTTTTTCACAACCCCGCCGTGCTTTGATGAAAGGAATTTATTTCTGAACTACGAATTTGGAATTAAGGACTGTGTTGTCGATCGTTACAGAGAGCAGATACATTCCGGAAGCCAGTTCAGGGAAATCATTCAGCTGAGCGTTGAATTCTGAACCGGAAACATTCATACTGTAAGCGATGATCTGTTTTCCTGTCAGGTCGAGGATCTTCACGATCGCCAATTTACCGTCCGCGCCGTTGATCAAGATCGAAGGAGTGATCGCTTCACCGATCGGATCAGGATAGATCATTGCAGAAACAGCAGGAATACTGTCCATGTTTTCATTTGTGATATTTCCAACTCTGTCGGAATTGGTTTCTGCCTGATCCCGGTTGTCTGCAATAAAGGCCGGTACACCAAAAGAAACTGTACATGCAGCATTACTTGCAGGACCGTATACAGGGCCACTTGCACTGTTGTATTTCACTTCAACAGTCCAGTTGTAGGTCTGATTATTCGCAAGGCCGGTAACCTGTGCAAAATAAATGTAGTTTGAAGTTTGTATTCTCTGCGCCACTTGAACATTGTTCTGATAAAAAGTGAAACGATAGCCTGTAGCGCCATAAATCGGTGCAGCTGCTGAATAACCTGAACTCAATACATAAGTAGCACCACATGGAATTGTAGTCGCCGGTGGATTGAAAGTAATGGTGCAATTGCCATCGCTCTCAGGCCCGAATACACTTCCGCCTGTACTTAGTGGATACTCACATGCTACCGTCCATTTATAGGTGTTGCCGTAAGCCAAACCGGTGATCGTATTGAAATATATATAATTGGATGTTTGTGTTCTTTGCGCAACCAAAACACCGCTGGTGTTATCGTAAAATGAGAAACGGTAATTCATCACGTAACCCGGATTGGCTACTGCGGAATAGGTATTGATATTGGAATAACTCATTCCGCAAGGAACTGTGGTTTGTGCTGGCCCGAATATCACGGTACATGAAGGATTGCTTTCAGATCCGAATACACTTCCTCCTGTGCTTAATGGATATTCACATGCTACTGTCCATTTGTAGGTTGTATTATAGTAAAGCCCTGTCAGTGTATTGAAATAAAGATAGTTTGATGACTGGGTACGTTGTGCAATGACAGCGCCTGTTGTGTTATCATAAATAGTGAATCGGAAATTGGAAACTCCTCCAGGACTAACCACTGCGGTATAACTATTCAATTTCGTGTAGTAAACTCCGCAGGGAAGTGTTGTTTGTGGTGTACCAAACGTAATGGTGCAACTGTTGGAACTTTCTGGTCCATACCCGTTACCAATATTCACACAAACAGTCCATTTGTAAGTTGTATTATAGTATAAACCAGGAACCGATGAAAGGGTCAGTGTCCGCGAAGCCTGGGTGTATTGACTTACCAATGCCCCTGTAGAATTATCATAGAATGAAAAGCGATACCCGATCGCTCCTGCAACATTAGCTGCTGATACAGTTGTCGTTTTTCTGTTGTAGGTATTGCCACATGGCACCGTAGTCGTAGGAAATGCTGCGCAACTATTATAGGTTACTGCGACACTTCCTGAGCCCGTGCATCCGATCGCGTCAGTCACCGTACATGTATAATTTCCATGACAAAGTGATGTAGCTGTTGCAGTAGTTGCACTTGAAGACCATGCGTAGGAATAGGCTCCGAATCCACCTGAAGGTGTTGCTGTGGCGGTACCGTCGCAGCTTGTCCAGCAGGTTTCATTGGTTGTAGATGTTGCAACAGCTACCGAACTAACAAATGGTGTGGTGGTTGAAGAGGATGAACCGCAGAGATTCGTTGCCGTAACAGTGTAGGTCCCTGAAGCTGCTGCCGTAGCGGAAGAAATCGAAGGATTCTGTGAAGAAGAAGAGAATGAATTCGGTCCGTTCCATGCATAAGTGATCGGAGTGATAGTTGAAGTTGCTGAAGAAGAAAGACTGAGCGTAGATCCGGCACAGATCGGTCCGTTACTCGTGCAGGTGTTCACGACCGGAACACATGAAGTGACAGAACCACCGGTGATGCGTATGTTTCCGCCTGTTGTTGGATTGAAGAATCTGAGCTGGCCGGATACATTGCTTGCTTGATCAGCATAAACGCGGATCTCAACTGAAAACAAATTATTGTAAGCACTGGTGGATGGAAAAGTATACACATCTGCAGTTGCGCCTGCACTTACGATCGGAGTGACGAGATTGAGAGCATTCGCCGAACTTGCAAATCCACCCACACTGGAATAAATGTATACGGCATTTGGGCCCGTTCCATTTCTTCTCAAAGCAAACTGAATAGTTGCACCACCAAGATTCAATACATATCCCGGATCTGCGGAAAGTGTAAAGGTGAGATAATGTGCCCCGGTTGGTGCCGTAGAAGGCGCCACATTCCAGTTCGTGGAAGTAAACGCAGCCGTCGTTGCGGTTGGATTCAGGTTATTCCTCGTTAAAGCAGTAGACGAAAGATGCGATGCAAGATTGATCGCAGGCATGGACGCCGGTGCTGGAGATGATGGTATGACAGACGCGTCGAATTCTACCAGCGATTGTCCTCTTAATGGCTTCGACATGGTCGTAGCGATCATAATTACCAGGCACCAGAGGAAGGTTCGCGAAGTAATCTGTAAACGTGTTTTCATTTTAGATTTTATTTGATTTTAGGATTAACAATAATTTCAGCTAAAGTATTCCTGTACCGGAGCCTTCGGAATGAGGCGAGTCAACGCATGGAGTGATCTTCAACACTCCCGTGAAAATTGTAAGCATGTAAATTTTCTGTTGATACTTTATTCAAAGCGTAAATGATCGGAACCAATCGCATCCATTAATTGCTGTTTTGAAATACATTTGTGCCGGAACCCGATAGCCGGTGTGATTTCCGTCACGCGTGGAATGAACAAATAATTAATGATGATGGTCAGTTTCAGGATCAAAGGCGAATACATCGAACTCATTCAACTGCTGAAAGTGGTTGGGATCGCCGAATCAGGTGGTCATGCGAAGGCCATCGTGGAGAATGGAGAGGTGAAAGTGAATGGGGTGGTGGAAGAAAGAAAACGAGCGAAACTGAAGACCGGCGACAAAGTGGAGTTCAATGGCGAAGAATTTGTGATGGAATGAAATCCTCCTATCTTTAAATTTACATTTCAGCTTTTGAAAAAACACTCCCTTCTTCTCGTGCTTCTGGTTCTTTCCCTGCACTGTTTCGCCCAGCGAAGCAAAGAAGAACGCCGTGCGCATCATGATTCGCTCATGACCAAATGGAATACGCGTGACACGAATTACGTGCGCATGTATCCCGATCGTTTTATTTTCACCTGGTCGGCTTCTTACCGTGAATACACGATGGATTTCACGCAGACCATGTCGGAAGACACGCTGCTGTGGAGTAAACCGATCATGAAAGGAAGTACGAGCACTTCTTACGGAGGAGCGATCGATTTTGACAAGATCTCGTTTTCATTCGGCCTCGGTGCAAAAGACATCACCGACGATCAATTGCATAAACTCGGTTCGACGAAATATTCCGCGTACAATCTTTCCTTCTGCGCGTGGCGATTCCGTGTCGAATCCAATTACCGGCACCTGCGCGGAATGTACGATACCAAAACGCCTGTGTTCGATACTTCTTTCCAGCGGACCGGTGTTTACTGGCAGAATCCTTCCATGAGCATTCTCTCGCTGCGTGTAAAAACACTTTTCATTTTCAACAAAAGGCATTTCTCCTACAATTCCGCTTACTACAATACACAACGGCAATTGAAGTCTTCCGGGTCGTGGCTCATCGTGAACAATCTGTATGATTATAAATTCACCGCCGATTCTTCTTTTCTCGCTCCGCAGGTAAGGCCATTTTATAAGAACTACGCCTACATGAATTTTTTCAATGTGCAGGGCATTTCGCTCGGACCCGGATACTCTTACAATCTTGTTATCTTCAAAACCCTCTATTTCAATTTCACCACTACCAGTTTGTTCGACATACAACACCGCGATTACAAAACAGTTGACGGCGGATTGATCGATCATTACTGGCATGTCGGTTATGCAGGCGATCTGCGGCTCGCCCTCGGACTCAATGGTAAACGGATGTTCGCTTCATTGACGGGAAGGTGGGATACGAATAATTATCTCGGTAACGGAATAAGAATGTCTCCAACTTATCTCGCGGTCGATTTCAATCTCGGCTATCGTTTCCGTTTTAAGGAACGGAACTGGGTGAAGAAAATGAAAGCGAACAAGTGGTACCAGATGATGTAGTTTCTGTCCGCATCAGCAATTTTATTTCAGTTAATTACATGTTGATATTATTTCGCGGCAGATCGTAACCGTGGATGCTTCGTGAATGAAAAATTTTGTCCTTTGATTTTATCAAGTCCCTGCAATTGATTCAAGTATGTTCAAATAGTGCATAACTATCGAAAAGTTCTGATTCGATTTGTCAGAGTTGTGCCACATTTCCTACATTTACATCAGACCCCCTGTATTTTACTAACCACACCTGATACTATGAATACACAGCTATTCTCAGTTAAACGGTTGTCTATTCTGCTGTGTTCATTTCTGGCACTTTCCGGAATGATGAATGCGCAGACGACCGTTTCGACCAACTTTACCAATAATAATGGTAACGCTTTGGTGACGTTCAATTTCGTGAACAATAATGCGATGCCTGTCATCATCACGGATATCGCTTCGGTAACGGGCATCAACGGTGCGGAAACCGCCGAACTCTGGTACAAGCCGGGAGCCATCAATGGATCACCGGGAAATATTTCTGCCGCAAATGGCTGGACACTCGCCGGAAGCCAGACATTCACTGGAGTCGCAAATACCACTACGAACGTTCCGCAGACTTTTCTGACCGGCCTCAGCCTGAACATTCCGGCGGGATCAACTTATGGTCTCGCGGTCGACTGTAACAGCATCCGTTATTCCACACTCGCGGCAGGAACGTACACCTTTTCCGGTGGCGGATGTGATATCGTTACCGGAACCAACATTGGTTATGGCGGAGGTTTACCACCTGCAACGCCGATCAATACACCCCGCGGATTCCTGGGAAGCGTGACTTTTATCATCGCATCACCATGTGCCGGATCTCCAACTCCGGGAAACACTGTTTCGTCCTCTAACCCGGTTTGTCCGAACGCAAACTTTACAGTTGGATTGCAGAACGCACAGGGAACAGGAATAACCTATCAGTGGCAATCATCTCCGGACGGTGTCACCTGGACCAATATTCCAACCGGCACGAATGCAAATTATACCGCGAATATTTCTATAGCTACTTATTTC
>DATJEX010000406.1:0-10079 GCA_035496135.1 Bacteroidia bacterium | reverse complement strand
TGCACTATAAAAATGCCCTGCCATGAATTATTCTACCAACGGCAAAAAAACTTTGTTGCTGGATTGATTTATGGGATGATGTCCGTTGATTGAAAAAACGGAAGCCTCAGAAATAATTCCAGACGGTAAAACGGGATGATGAATGGAGCCGGTCAATTCAATTTTATCGAACCTTCATTGATCCTGATATAATATGGAGTGTTTGGCTGACCAACAGCAGCGCCTGCCAATTTAAACTCTTTCGTTATAACAACGAACATGACATCTCCTGAACTATTTTCTTCAATCCAGCAATGCTCCTCTTTGTAATACATGATCAATGAATACATATATTTTTTCTGGCCATATTCCTCGACTTTAGCGAGTACCAGTTTGACGGCAACTGAATCCGTAACGGGCATAAGAGGGGACTCGAATTCAATTTCATTTTTATATGTGAAATTCATTTTGATTTCATGACCATGAAAAAAGATACTGGTAATGTTTATTTCGACCGGGGTTTCATTACTAAATGAATCAACGGAGTAGGTTGAGAATGTTGAATAAATCGGCTTTAGTGAATCTGCACAGTTGTAAGTCTGGGAAATGCCAGCGACTCCAAGGAATAATGAAATCATTAATGCCAGAATGTTTTTCATATGAATTTCATTTATAAAACACAATCAGCACATCAGCATATTTGCACATCAGCATATTTGCACATCAGCAAATTATTTCCCAGTTCTTCCCTTCAGATCATCGGCGCCGGAAATGGTTTGCGCTTTTCTCGTTGCTTTCGAATTTCCGAATGTGTAACGCGCGCGGATGAACACGCGTGGCGATTCAGGAATGAATTCGAGATACACATCCTGGTTCTGGTAATTGATCGTGGCGCGCATTCCGTTCGTGCTGAAAATATCCTGTACGTTGAGCGACAACTGTAATTGTTTGTTCAGGCAATTCTTGCTGAGCCCGCATCCAACTCCGGCTTTTGATTTGGTATGGAACATCGCGTAGGTTCCCGGCGACTGATACCATCCCCACGTTTGAATTTTCCATTCGTGCGGAAGAATGATGGTGATGTTGGTGGAAGGATTCCACATCCAGCTCTGGATGTCGAGCGTGGAGCCATACAACGGTGAATGATATTTCGAATAAGAGAGATTGATCTCATTCTCCATGAGAAACCACTTTCCGATCGGAATAGGACAGGAGATCCCGAAGTAAGCGCTTTCGCCGGTAGAAAGATTCACTGTTGTTTTGAAACCAACACCGGTTGAATCGACCTGGTTCGTTACATCGGTCATCGCGTTGCTGGTGATGCTTCCGCCAACGGTCACAAACGCCGCGTCCATGTAGGAGTAAGTGAATTCCATTTCATTTGCGATCTCCGGCTGCAGGTATGGATTGCCCACCTCGTACGTGTATTTATCGAGATAATAAACGAATGGATTCAGGCTCTGGTAATCCGGCCGATTCACGCGGCGAGCATAGGTGAGATTGAGCGAATTCTTATCGTTCAGTTTGTAAAGCAGGAATACACTCGGGAAAAGCTGCACGTAACTTTTTTTCAAATGCTGCCCGGTTGTTGGTGAATCACCATCTGAAATGGTCTGTTCCGCCCGCAAGCCGGATTGCAATTGCAATTTTCCCCAGTCGGCATAACCGGTCACATACGCCGCGTTGATCTGTTCTTTATATATGAACGCATTCGACTTGGTGGTATCGTTCTCCCAGATTCCATTGTTCAGATTTGAAAACGCAAGATCGTTGTTCGTTCCGACGTAACTGCTTTTCAAACCTGTTTCCAGTTTGTATTTTTTGTTGAACGGATGCGCGTAATCGGCTTGCGCTACAAAGATCCCGATGTCACCAGTAGATCGGCTCTTCTGATATTCGGGAGGATAAAGATTGGCGCCGAAGCCATAGCTGTAATTCAAATCAAAATTCTCATCGGTAAGAGTGTTGTAAGCAAGATAATCAGCACTCGCTGAGAATTCCTGTCCGAGCGTATCAATTTTTTTATCGAGATAAAGATTCGCCCCGTAATTATAGAAATTCACATTTGTCTTGTTGTATTGATCGAGTTGTGTGACCGTGTCGTTCCCGGTCGCGTGAATGAGTGTCTGGTTATCGGAATGATTGCGCTCGTCGGAGAGCGATGCGTCCACGCGCATGCCCCAGGTGAGCTCATGCTTTCCGTAAAAGTCAACGCCCAACCTGGCGTTCTGCCCCATCGGGTGATCGATCATGCTCGTGTGCTGGTAATAATTCGTGTTGATGTTGTTGTAAAGGATATTCCTGTTGATGAAGGAACGTTCGATACCGTTGCGCTGTGCAAAATCATATTTCGCATAGATGTTGAATTTCTCTTTCGCGTAATTGCAATTGAATCCTGCTTCATATTTCGAATAGAAAGCCTGGCCGAATCCTGCTCGCACAGTGGAGTTGAATCCCTGCTGCGATCCTTTCCTGGTAACGATGTTCAGTATTCCTCCTGTTCCCGCAGCATCATATTTCGCCGAAGGATTGCTGATGATCTCGACCGAAACGACATCAGCCGCTGAAATATTCTGGAGATAGGTCACGAGCTGATCGCCGCTGAGAAAAGTGTTTCTTCCGTCGATGTAGATCTGCACGCCCGATTTTCCGCGCAGCGAGATATTATTGTTCTGGTCAATGACCACTCCCGGCGCTGTGGAAATGAGATCCCATGCCGTTCCCATGATGCGCACGGGACTGTTCTCGACATTCATGATGAGCATGTCGGCGCGCTGGGTGAATAAAGGTTTCGCTGCTGAGAAAACAACTTCATCCCGGGAATTTTCAGGCAATAATGTGATGTCTTCCAGTTTCAATTCGCCATCCGCTTTGAATTCGAGCGGACCCTGGATATATTCCTGGTAACCGGTGAAACTCGCTTTAAGGAGATACGTTCCTTCCACGACATTGTCGAGTTGAAAAAGTCCGTTCTCGTCGGTGGTTGCGCCTTTCACGAGTGAAGAATCGGATGCTTTGAGTAATGTAACCACGGCGAACGGAACAGGTTTTTTATCCTGGTCCATGATCTTCCCGGAAATGGTTTGTGCCGTGAAGGTGTTGGACAGCAACGGCACAACAGAGAATAATAATAGAAATAGGGCGAGGTAGCGTTTCATAAGCGGAGGGTCAGGTGAATCTGCAGGAATTGTGTTCTTAATGCAGATCCGGTGGCAAAGATACAGGGGGATGATGAAAATAATTTTTCCGTTCGTCAGGTTATTCAACCGTTAGGTCGAAAATTGAAGGAAGAATTTACTTTTTCAGCCGCTCGATATTCCTGTGAACGGCCGATTCGTGCGGAAGAAGTGTGCGCTGGATGCGTTTCGCGTAATTGATGGAATCAAGGATCTCTTTCTGTTTTTCCTCCACTTCTTTTTTCTTTTCCTCGATCAGTTTTTTCTGACGCCTGGTGACACGGAAACGATTGAAAAGAAATCCGGTGAACAGCACGAGCAGAAAAAGCCCGGCCGAAACAAAATAAGTGACGAGTGCCTGGCGCTTGATCTCTTCGTCCTGCGCGAGTTTTTCTTTTTCACGGTCCGCGCTGGCGAGCGCTTCTTTTTTATCATACTCGAACTGGAATTGTTTTTTCACGAGCGTCTTTCTCGTCTGGTCGTTCAGCGTACTGTCGCGGACATTGATGTACAGTTCAAACATGTTCAGCGCATTGGCCGGATCATTCTTCGCTTTGTAAAGTTTGTACGCGAGTTGCGCGGCCTGGTAAATGGCGTAGGAATTCTTCTGTTGTTTGGAAAGTTCCAGCGCACGCAACGCGAGCGGCAACGCTTTGTCATTCTGCCCGAGATTGAAATACGCCTGGCCTTCATTTCGCAGAAGTGTGGAAAGCACAAATTCTGAATGCAGTGAATCCAGCACATGAACACTCTTCTCATAAGCCAGCATGGCTTCTTCTTTTTTTCCCATGGAGAAAAGAGAAGTGGCCATTTGTCCGAGCGCATTGGCCGATTCGGCTCTCATTCCGAGACTATCCGCCATATCCATCGCGCGCCGGTAAGCTGCGACCGAAGAAACATAATGCCCATGATTGGAATAATAGATCCCGAGATTGGTGATGGAATTCAGAATCCCTTTTGCGTCGCTTGTTTTGTTGTAGAGCTCGATGCTCTTCTCCAGGTATTCCAGCGTCTTCACCGAATCACCAAGATCATCATACACACGGCCGAGATTATTAAGGACAACAGCCTCTGTGCTTTTATCATCGGAGCCTTCCAGGATCTTATACGCCCGCAGGTAATCATTGAGCGCATCCGGCATGTCGCCCTCGGTGCGGTGAAGAAGGCCGCGATTGACGAGCACGCCCGCTGTGGAAACGGAGTCGCCGCTTGCCACGCAACTGGTGAGTGCCTGGTTATAATAATTCAGCGCCTGTGCATTATTCTTGGTGTACAAAGAACCGAATCCGAGATCGTTCAGCGCGTTTCCTTTGAATGATGCGTAACGTCTTGCTTCCGTTTTATTCTTCGACTGGTGCTCATTGATGATGAGCAGGGCCTGGTTGCAGAAATAAAAGATCGTGTCGGGATAATCGTAGGCGAGCAGATCGGCACACATCGTGAGCGCTTTCACTTTGTCCGAATCGCTTTTCGTTTCGCGGATCACTTTCAGGAGCGAATCCATCTGCGCGTGAAGACAAGCTGATGTAAGCAGCAGAATGGCGCACAGGTATTTTTTCGATCGCTGGATCATTTCATTAAAGTAGAAAAAAACGGGAACGGTCAGGAAATTTCTTTTTTCAGCCGTTCGATGTTTTTATGGATAATGTGTTCATTCGGCAATTGCGCATCCTGGATCCGTTTGGCGTAGGTGATGGAATCAAGGATCTCTTTCTGTTTTTCTTCCACCACATGCTTCTGTTTCTCGACTTCTGATTTCTGTTCGGTGATGATGGCGTTCGCTTTTTTCTTTTCGCGGTAACCACGGAGAATGAAAACGGAAAAGATCAGAACGAGTATCAATCCGGCGACCACGACCCATGTGATCAGTTCCTGCCGCTGTTCTTTCGCGTCTGAAATTTCTTTTTGTTTTTCTTTTTCCGCTTCGATCAATGCCGCTTTCTTGTCGTATTCAAAAGTGAGTTCGGAGCGGATGCTGGTCTTCCGGTTCTCCACATTCACAAGACTATCGCGGAGGTGAACATAATTCTTGTAATGCGGAAAAGCCAAACCGGGTTCGTTCATCGATTCATACACATCACTCAGTGTTTTTTCTGATTCTTTGATCCCTTCCGAATATCCACTCGACAAAGCGAGTGCAAGTGCTTCCGAGGCAAAGCCCAATGCTTTCTGCGGTTGCCCCATCCGCTGGTAAACACTCCCGATGTTCGCTTTGGTCATCGCGATCTGGCTCTTTGATCCGGAAACATCGAAGAGGTCAAGCGCGCGTCCGTAATGCGCGAGTGAAGAATCATATTGTCCAAGCGCCCAATAAACACTTCCGACATCATTCTCTTCACTTCCCGCTTTATCACCTTTGCCGATCTTCCGGCGCAGCGCGATGCTTCGGTAAAAATGATCAAGCGCTTCGGAATACATCCTGTGCATCATCACCGTGTCACTTTCCACTTTTGCGGAATCGCCCTCACTTTTGTAGACCAGCCCGATCCCCGTTAAACAGGAAGCGATCCCCTCTGAATCAGAAATGGATTCACGGATCTTCATGGCGCTGTCCTCGTACTGAATGGATCTTGCAAAATCAGCCTGGTACCAGTAAACGGTCGCGATGTTTCCGAAGGTAGTAGCGGAATTCGTTTTCGCTTTCAGCCGGTCATAAATGCGCAGCGCGTCGAAATAATTCTCGATCGCCAGTGGATAATTTCCCTGGTTCTGGTACGTGAATCCAACATTGTTGTACAATCCCGCCAGTCCCGCCGAATCATTCAGCTCTTTTTTCAGGATCATCGCCTTGAAGTAATGATCGAGCGCATTCTTCGGATCCGACTTGCAATCGCAGATGATACCCAGCATACTCTGCGAAGTGCTGTTCCCTTTTTTGAAATTTATTTTTTCGGCCACCATTCGTCCTGCGTCGGCGTACATGAATGCGTCATCGTACTTTCCGGCCGTCACGAGTTTCCAGCATGCGGCGTTGAGTGCTTTCACTTTGTTGCTGTCATCTTTCAATGCTTTCAGCCGGAGTAAAGCGGTATCTGCGGAAGACTGCGCACGTATTCCCGGGTGAATGAAGAGAAGAAGAATCACGAATGAAAAATGAAAGGCCTTCTTCATAGGATGTGATCGGGATTCAGCCTGTTGAGATTCTTCTGAACGGATCGCTCGATTGTTCTTTTCCCCGATCATTTCTTCGTGGCGAACAACCCCTTCAACAGGACTCATGCATTTTTCAATTTACTTTAATAAATTAGGCCATAAGCCTGTGTTCCAAATATAGGTAAAGTAACCTGCGTCGTTCCGACAACCATTCCCGGGGTAATTCGTCCTGTATGGGAATGAATTGTATATTTGGGCTTCCCCGAAAACAGCATCACAACTGAGAAATCCATAATTAAAAAAATCAATGAGTCTATTCAGAAAAAAATCGCTCGAAGCTTTGCTCGCTCAGGCAGCCGACACCAACAACGGCCTTAAGAAAACACTCGGAGCCTTGTCGCTTCTCGCACTCGGTATCGGCGCTATCATCGGTGCCGGACTTTTCGTTCGAACAGCTTCCGCTTCAGCAGAAGCAGCCGGATCAGCAGTGACACTTTCATTCATCGTAGCTGCTATCGGTTGCGCATTTGCCGGATTGTGTTATGCCGAATTCGCCGCCATGATCCCGATCGCAGGTTCTGCATATACCTATGCATACACGACCATGGGAGAACTCATCGCGTGGATCATCGGTTGGGCGCTCATTCTCGAATATGCACTTGGTGCCGCAACAGTTTCCATTGCGTGGAGCGAGTATCTGAATAAACTCCTCGGTGGATCCGTTCCGTATAAATACTGCCATTCTCCAATGGAGCATCTGCACACGATCAACAAAGCATTCGTTCCGAATGTCGCGGACCTTCATCTCTCGCACAGCGATTCACTGAGCATGACCGCAAGTTTTGCGAAAGACAGCATCGCATCGGTTTCTACGGAAGTCATTCACAAAATGCCTGCCGACATGGCGCATCACGTGGTGAATTACGATGGACTGGTGAACTTGCCGGCACTCGGAATTCTTTTCCTGCTTACCATGTTATTGATCAAAGGAACCCAGGAATCAGCTTTCGTGAATGCAATCATCGTGTTCCTCAAAGTGGCGATCGTTCTCGTGTTTATCGCCGTAGGTTGGGGATTCATCAATCCTGCGAATCATCATCCTTATATGATACCGGAAGGATTCAGGGACAGCGGAGGTAAACTGCACGATGGATTCTTCAAATTCGGTTGGGGTGGAATTATAGGTGGAGCCGGAATTGTATTCTTCGCGTTCATTGGTTTTGACGCGGTATCGACAGCAGCACAGGAAGCAAAGAATCCGAAACGCGATATGCCGATCGGAATTCTCGGATCACTCGCCGTTTGTACGGTGCTCTACATTCTTTTCTCATGGGTCCTCACCGGTGTTGCACCGTGGAATGATTTCGCTGACCCGATGAAAGGAAAAGAAGCTTCCGTGGCTTATGCAATTGATCATTACATGGTCGGTTATCACTGGCTCGCCACTGCTGTCACGATCGCGATCCTCGCCGGATTCTCTTCGGTGATCCTCGTGATGCTCATGGGACAGAGCCGTGTGTTCTACTCGATGTCGCACGATGGATTGCTGCCGAAAGTATTCTCGCATCTTCACCCGAAATGGAGAACACCTTATAAATCGAATCTCATGCTGTTCATTTTCGTCGGATTCTTCGCGGCGTTCATTCCCGGAGATATCGCGGGCGACCTGACGAGTATCGGAACACTTCTCGCATTCGTACTCGTGTGCGCGGGTATCTGGATCATGCGTGTGAAAAATCCGGAAGTGCCTCGTCCGTTCAGAACACCTGGCGCATCACCTGCCTTCCCGATCGTTCCGATCCTCGGAATTCTCGTTTGCGGATTCATGATCGTTGGACTTGATCACGTTACGCAACTGAGTGCGGGAGGATGGATGATCCTCGGCTTGATCATTTACTTCATCTACAGCCGTAGCAGAAGTAAATTGAACATCATGAAGTAGGGATCAATTACAGATACCGCGGATATACTGATAAAGATTTGCTTCTCAGCGTATCCGCGGTTTCTTATTTAGCTTGAATCTGTAATCAGCATATCCGTACTATCCGTAATTACTCCCACCTTAATGACAGAAGTAAATAGCAGTAACACCAGGGATTTCAAACGGACTTTAGGATTGGTCGACGCGACATCTCTCGTTGCCGGCTCGATGATCGGTTCCGGAATTTTTCTCGTGAGCAGCGACATGGCGCGTGATGTGGGTTGCGCGGGATGGCTCATCGTTGCCTGGTTACTGACAGGAGTGATCACACTCATCGCTGCGCTGAGTTATGGAGAACTCGCGGGAATGATGCCGACTGCGGGCGGACAGTACGTTTACATACAGCGTGCGTTCGGAAAATTCACTTCCTTCCTTTATGGCTGGACCGTTTTCGCAGTGATACAAACGGGCGTGATCGCTGCAGTAGCGATGGCGTTCGCGAATTATACTTCGGAATTTGTCGCGTCGTTCGATCCGAAACACAATGCTCCCGATTATATCGCCGTGTTTTCCCCGAAGAATATTCTGTTTCATATCGGATCATTCGCGATCAATGCACAACAGGTACTTGCCGTAACGCTCATCGTTTTTCTCACGTTCATCAATACACTCGGTGTAAAAGGCGGTGCGGGAGTTCAGAAAGTTTTTACTTCCGCGAAACTGCTCGCGCTCTTCGGGCTGATCATTTTCGGATTGTTCGTAGGACTGAAAACGAATGTCTTCGGAAATAATTTCACGAACTCTTTTTCTGCAACACAAACGTACCAGGCGGTGAAAGACGGGCCGTGGCTCACTCGTCCGCTTAGTGGCGTACTTTTACTCGCTGTTTTCGGAATGACATTGATGAATTCACTTTTCTCCAGCGATGCGTGGAATAATGTCACCTTCATTGCCGGAGAAATAAAAGAGCCGCAGAAGAATATTCCGAAAAGTTTATTTCTCGGAACGCTTATCGTTACCGTTTTATACATCAGTGCGAATCTTGCTTATCTCGCGTTGCTTCCGTTGAAAGGATCTCCGCTCGGTGCAGATGTTGCTTCGAGAGGAATGCAGTTCGCCGAAATGGGAAGAGTAGGAACAGCGGCTGCTACCGTAATCTTCGGTAATGTCGCGACGGTGATGATGGCGTTGCTCATCATGGTGTCCACGTTCGGCTGCAACAACGGAATCATTCTCGCGGGTGCGCGCCTGTATTATGCGATGGCGAAGGACGATCTGTTCTTCAAGCGCGCCGAACGGCTGAATAAATTTTCCGTTCCAGCATTCGCGTTATGGATCCAGTGTATCTGGGCGAGCCTGTTGTGTTTCTCCGGAACGTATCACGATCTCGTGATCTATTGCACGTTCGCGTCCATGTTGTTCTACATCGTTACGATCTCCGGACTTTTTGTGCTGAGAAAGAAAGAACCATTGGCAGAACGTCCTTACAAAGCATTCGGTTATCCGCTGTTTCCGGCGCTGTATATTCTCATCGCAATTGCGATCTGTGTGAACCTGCTTTTCATGGACACGTACAATTCCATTGCGGGATTGATCATCGTAGCCATTGGTGTGCCGATCTATTTTGTGCAGAAGATGGTGCGGAAGTAGGAATGCTATTGAATTCCGAAATCAGCAACAAATCTTTTGTTGGGATAAACCTCGTAAGGATTCAGGCCTAATCGGTCTATTGTTATTCCCATAACACCGATCATTATTTCATCCTTATTCTGAATGCACCTTGTTCCGAGCAGTTTTTCGTAATTGATCGCTGCTGTGAGTTCGACAAATCTTTCAACCGTCGTATCCTGATAATTAATGTCACGTGCAAATGTGTTGTGGAGGAATCGCTCAAATCTGGATTTACCTTT
>DATJEX010000405.1:0-5167 GCA_035496135.1 Bacteroidia bacterium | reverse complement strand
TTTTTCTTTGACAATGGTCTGCGTCCGTTCTTCGGAGCGCCGCGGAAATTCCTGCTCTCGGAAACTTACGCCAACAAGAAACTGGAAGGCGATACCACATGGATCAAGAAAAAACTCGCTTGCAAAAACGCATTGGCGAATATTTCCATCGGTGTGAATGGTTCCTACATGTTCGGAACACTTTACAATATCCGCCGTGATGAATTTCCCGACAGCACGTACACATTTGACGGAAAAATTTCAAAGCGCACACTCTTTCACGATTTCTACACCTCCTTCGGTATTCAGTACACGTTCCGTTATCCGCGCACGCTCAACCCGCTTTACATCGGTTTGAACGACACGATGGTCACCAAAACCAAACTGTTCGGAAATGAATTCTATTACCGCAACAAAACGGAGATCGACACCGCGGATCTTTTCCTTCACAAACCAGGAGCGCACGTTACCTTCGGTGCTGTCTTCGCGCCCGCGACCGATCTGAACGTTTCGTACGATCTTCTCGCGCAGACTTACAAATTACTCGGCACCTACGAATTATTCCGCGACACGATCCTCTTCAATGAAAATGTGAAGTCGAGTGTGACGATGCCGATGATGGGCGGATTCGGATTCTCGATCAAGAAAGATTACAAATGGGTCTTCCAGGCCGACTGGATGATGCAGATGTGGAGCGACGCTGTCATCATGGGCGTGAATCCCGGCCTGCAGAATTCGCAGCGCATCACCGCAGGATTCCAGTTGCAACCCAAACAGGCAGGGCGCGGAAATTATTTCGGCATCACGCAGTATCGTCTCGGTGCACATTATTACAAAACGAATCTTGCGATACACGATGTGCAGCTTTCTGAAGTTGGCGTGAATTTCTCCATGTCACTTCCCGCGCCTTACCTCATGCGCCTGGGCGAACCGATCTCCCGTGCCACCATCAGCTTCGAATACGGCATGCGCGGCACCACGGACCACAATCTCATCAAGGAAAATTATTTCCGTGTGAGCATCGGGATGAATATCAACGACAAGTGGTTCAACAGGGTTAAGTACGAATGATCGATCACATGGTCCGACCAGGGTCATTTTTTTTACACCGTGAAGTCAGCAAGCTGTACTTCACGGCCATCACTTTTTCCGTGATCCTCTTTTCCTGTGTGAACGACCCGATGAAAGTGAAATCGTTCAACATCGGCAAGGATCTTCCTTCGCAAACGTCGAATGATATCGATGTGTACTATTCCGATTCGGCGAAACAGAAGATCCATCTCACCGCTCCGCAGGCAGATATTTACACGGGTGCAAAACCCTACGAGGAAATGACGAAGGGCGTGAACGTGGAATTCTACAACGACAGCAGCGGAAAAGTGGAGAGTTCACTCACGGCGGAATACGCGATCAGGCGCGAGCGCGAACAGATCATGGAAGCGAAACGGAAAGTGGTAGTGGTGAATGCGGCGGGTGATAAACTGGAGACAGAACACCTGATCTGGGATGGAGCGAAGGACAGTATTTTCACCAAAGCATTCGTAAAGATCACCACAGCCGACCAGGTGCTCATTGGCGACGGAATGGTTTCCGACGCGATGTTCAATCACTATCGTATCATTCATCCTACCGGTGTTTTCTCGCTGAACGAAGCGCCGGACGACAGCGTGAGCAAGTGATGCGTGGTTTTGTCGGCACATTTTTCCTTTTCAATTTTCTTCTCCTTCATTTTTGTTCGTGCCATTCGCCGGAAAAGAAAATTCATGATGATACATTTGATACGCTGAAAGTTGATTCTGCGGCAAGCCGGGATTTTCTGATGAATTACAATTACCATTTTTACGAGGACGATGTTGACACAGACATTCTGCTGAATTTCAGTTGTCGTGCAAATAAGCGTCTCGACAGCATTCACTTTTCCAACCCGCATCTTATCGACATCGATAAGAACGGTGACACCATTTATAGAAAAGACTCCTTACGCGACAATATCCTGTTTTCCGGCAATGTTCATTCCACATTTTCCAGCGGCCATTTCAAGCCTCCTGTTTCCATTTGCGCCGATTCACTTTTTCTTCTGAAAGAAAAATTATACGATCTGGCAGGCGGCCGGTGGGAATATAGATTTCATTATTGCGGGCACGTGAGGATCGGGAATCCTACTGACACGCTTTACTCAGATGACCTGGTCTGTGATCTTCCCTTTCGTAAAATTTACTGCAGGGACACCGTCCATATCAAGACTGAAAAAGAATCCATAACCGGGTTTGGATTCGAAAGCGAGGACATTTTTTTATACCATTACATGATAAGGAACCCTATCAGCATTACTCTCATTCCGGACGAAAACCACTAATTTTACCCTATGAGAAAATACCTCCGCATCACTGAACTCATCTGGGCTTCACTGGCATTTCTGTGTTTGTCCGTCACCATCTATCTCTTCTGGATCGGTGATAAGGAGGACGGAGGATTCGCCATGCTGGTCACTTCGCTCGCCACGGTGATGTACCTGATGAGGATGCGTTTCAATCGTATTCTCAGAAGAGCGGAAGAGAAGCAGAAGAAGGAATCAGAGGGAAAGTTGTAACCGATTGATTAACAGGGGCCTCCCCGGCATTTTATTTCACATTATTTCGCCTTCACATTCGCGTTTTGCCTTTCCGGTTTTTCCCCATAAATCGTATATTCGTGCCCCATAAAAATCAAACGTCATTTCCATGACCATTTTATCCAGAATCCGCAGTCGCGTAGGCCTCTTAGTAGGTATCATCTTTCTTGCACTTCTTGCATTTGTATTGACCGATCTTTTCAACTCGCAGCACGGTTTTTTCGCCGGCTCGAGTAAAGACGATATCGGCGAGATCAGCGGGCATACGATCACGTATACCGAATTCATGAACCGCATGAAAGAAGTTTCTAAAGGAAAAAACCTGAGTGAAACAGAACAGAGCTCACTCGCGGAAGGCATCTGGCAGGAAATGCTTGATAAATATATTTATCAGCCACAGTATGATGCACTCGGTATCCAGGTGGGCGTAGATGAACTGAGCTCGCAGATGTATTCCGATCATCCGTCTCCTTACATGAACCAGTTTTTCCAGGATCGTCAGTCAGGACAGATCTACGAACAGTTCCGCGGACCTGATGGACAACTGAGCGGACAGGCGATTCGCGATTACGTGAATAAGATGCCGGCCGACGGAGAAGAACAGTGGGCGCTCGTTGAAACAGACATGCTCAAGTTCCTCATCCGCGAGAAATACAACAATCTGCTCCGTAAAGGTTTTTACGTGACCAGTTCAGAGACACGTCACCAGTATGCCGATGCGAACACGAAGTATAATTTCAAATACATCGTCAAGAAATTCGCTGATGTGAATGATTCCACCATCAAAGTTTCCAACGACGAGATGCTCGCGTATTACAATGCGAATCCGTGGAAATTCAAACAGTCGGAAGAGAACCGCAGCATGGATTTCCTCGCGTACGATCTTTATCCTTCTGCTGATGACATCGCGAAAGAGCGTGCCGACATGGATACACTCGCCATCAGATTCAAAGCGGCGAAAAGGGGTGAAGAAGATTCATTAATGGTCCTCGCGCAGGATGAGAATGGCGCTTACAACCTAAAGTCTCTCCATCCGGGACAGTTCCCTGTTGGATCCGACAGCGCATTCATCAAAGCCGCACCCGGAGATGTACTCGGGCCTTTCAACGAAGGAGAGAACATCACCATCTACAAAAAGATCAGCGACACCACCGGAATTGATTCGGTGAAGATCCGTCACCTCCTTGTTGCCTACAAAGGTGCTGAGCGTGCAGGTCCGGATATCACGCGCACAAAAGACAAAGCGAAATTGCGCGCCGACAGTATTCTCCGTGTGGTAAAAGGCGGAAAGAAACTCGAAGATCTCGTGGAGACACTTACCGATGATCCGGGTTCCAAACAGGGAAACAAAGGAGATTACGGTTGGTTCACCTACGAAAGCGGATTCGTGAAAGAATTCAAAGACGCGGGCTTCAACAATCCGAAGGGCGCTGTGATCGTAGTGGAAACTTCTTTCGGTTATCACGTGATCGAAGTACTCGACAAGAGTGCATCCAGCACAAAAGTGAAAGTGCTTCCGATCTCCAAGAAACTTGTTCCGTCTTCCACAACGGTCGATGGCATTTTCAATACGGCATCCATTTTCGCTTCGACCAACAACACCGGCGAACTTTTCACGAAAGCTGTTCAGAAGGACAACAAGCAGTTACTCAAAGCCGATAAAATTACAGAAGCGGCGAAAAGCATCCAGGGTATCACCAACGTGAAAGATATCGTACGCTGGATGTATGACGAAAACACAGTTGTAGGAACCGTTTCTGAACCAAAGCGTGATGGTGACCGGTATATCATCTGCCACCTCACGAATATCCTGCTGAAAGGAACGAAACCATTCGATGATCCGGATGTAAAATCCATCTGCGAAGTGGAAGCGAAGAAGATCAAGAAGGCACAGATGTTCTCCGACGAATTGCTGAAAGACAAAGCGAATTCCATCGATCAGTGGGCGGCGAATGCAAAACTTTCCGTGATGAGCAGCGCAGGACTCGCGCTCGCACAGCCGTACATCCAGGGCGCGGGACTCGAAGGTGTTGTAGCCGGAACACTCGCATCCATGAAAGCCGGACAACTTTCTTCTGTCATCAAAGGAACGAACGGCGTTTACGTTGTGATGCTCGAATCCATCACCACACCGGAGCCATTGAAAGATCTCGAAGCGGAAAGAAATAAAACACTCGTGTCTGCAGGTGGGCGTGCCGATGCACAGGCTTCAGAAATTCTGAATGATGCGGCGGAGATCACGGATAATCGTGCTAAGCATTTCTAGTCGTACGAACTAAAAATTTCAAAAGCCTCTTCAGAAATGGAGAGGCTTTTTTGTTTTGGAATTTTTCCTTTGAGAATATTATCATTTGGCCTGATGCAGAACGAGGAATTTTCCATCCGCGTGTAATTTTCCTTCACTCATGATCCGGAAAAAATAATATCCATCCGGAAGATCTGAAACAGATGTCTGCAGGCAATCACCACCACGCACATTTTTTTCTGACAATGTCCTTCCCGATCCATCCAGGATGATCAGCGTTCCCTGCTTTACAGGATTATCAATCTCAAAAAAAATATCGTCCGACGCAGGGT
>DATJEX010000404.1:0-21564 GCA_035496135.1 Bacteroidia bacterium | reverse complement strand
TTGCTGCTTATTTCATGCGCCTCGACTAACTCAGTGCAGGCGCCGTTTATTGAGACGAAGAGAAATCTATTTCTCCATTTCATTTTTAATAGAATCATTGACTGGAATTATTTTCCCGTCTCTGTCGTAGAATTTCCATTTTCGTGTGATGAGCGCTTTATTAACTCTGTCTCCTCCTTCACAAGTCGTATTTATATGGACGAGCTTTACTTTGTAAGTCCCTTCAGCTTCCAGTTGTCCATTGTCGTAGAAATATTTCCATGCGCCTATTTTATAATTTCTATAATTAAAGCATGGTCCAGACGAACAGCAGGTGATATAGGAGTCTATCTGATAATCTCCTTTTGATTTTATTTTCCCGTTCTCGAAATACTCTGTCCATGTTCCAACTTTATACGAACTTTTAATGGAATCCCAGTAGAATGCGACATTGCCAATTCCTTTCAGTTGTTTGGATTTGTAATATGTGGTGTCAACAACCATTTTTCCTGTATATCCATGCGACGAAACTGAAAAGGCATCTGATCCGATAATGAGATATGTGTTTCGATCTCTCGATCTAAGAGCACAGGAACAGATAATCAAGGAAATAAGAATGCTGAAAACCAAACGGTGCATATTCAAATTTAATCCGAATCCTTGGCGCCTTTGCGTCTTTGCGTGAAAATTTGCGCCGCCCAAATGACAAGTGATGAAGAAATTTTACTGCCTGCTTGCGCTAAAGCTTCAGCGAAGGCAAGCACTGCACTTGCATAACCAGCCCCGGCCACGCGCATGCTCCTGCTGCGCACGGACGGGAACGGAGGTGTTTTGATGCACAGGTGATCCGCTCCTTATTTATAAAAAACCACAAAGTCTTTTTGCAACTGCAATATTCCTCCGGGATAAATGCCATTCACCACATCTTCTGAATTTTTTCCGTTGCGGAGCTGGCGAATGATCTCGATGACGAAATGCTGATTGATGTACATGAAGAAGAAAAGAATTCCCCAGGAAACAGCGTAGTTGTCGAGTGCGCGGCGGCGGTGGAATTTTTTGTACGATAATCCGATGAGCCGTTTGATCCGGACCTTGTTTTTCCGGATGAGTTTTCTGATCCGTTTCAGTTGCCAGTTGTCGTTGGTGACGAGCCAGCTTTCATCGCCGGGTTTGCTGTTCTCAAAATAACCAGCCATTCCTTCGTCGAGCCAGTCGGGCGCCATCCGGAAAAGTGTGCCGAGAAAAAAATGACTGATCTCGTGATAACACGTTTCCATGAAACCGATGTCCTTGTAGATCGTGATGGTTTTGGTCTCGGTGCAATAGAATCCAAAATCAGATCGCGCGTATTTCGGCGTTCCTTTCTGGGCATTCATGAAATCATCGTAGCGCCCGTAAATGGTGACATTGATGGACGGAATATTCCTGTTCCCGAAACAGTTTTTGTAGAATTCATATTCATACTGCACCATTTTCCGGATCGCGGTTTCTTCTGTTCGCTTCAACCGGCATGACTTGCGTACGAGACGGATTTTCGCTGCGGAACGACGTTTTGAAACCGCTTTTTCTCCCTGTATTTTCCCTGTTGGCTTCATGTTTAAATTTACCACATCCCCAATGAAAAAGCGAGAAAATCATGCCACAGATGTCAACATTCTCCAATGAAAGACTGAAATTTTAGAATGCTGAGCAGCAAGGGCTGAGCGTAGGCTAAACGTTAATTAACAGAAGGGAATTGGTAATGGCATTGCCTTTGTGCCGGGGGGAGGATTACAGATCCGTCCTTCGGCTTCGCTCCGGACGGCTACGGAGAATACAGATTACGGATGTAGACGGATTCAGGACCTTTTATAAGTAAATCTGTTTAAATCTGTAATCTGTATTCTCCGTAAAAATCTGTAATCCTTCCCTTTTCGTACTTTTGGCGCAATGGAAAATCCTACCACACCCATCTCGCTTTCAGAGCACGAAATTGTAAGACGTCAGAAATTAGAAGAGATCAAAAAACTCGGAATTGATCCGTATCCGGCCGCTGAATTCGAAGTGAATGTTACCGCGAAAGATATTCTCGAGAATTACGAACGCGACAAGACGAATTACAAGGATGTTTCCATCGCGGGACGAATCATGACGGTGCGCGACATGGGAAAAGCATGTTTTGCTTCATTGCAGGATGCGAGTGGAAGGATCCAGATCTACATTCGCCGCGATGACATTTGTCCGGGCGAAGACAAAACTACTTACGATGCGCTTTTCAAAAAACTCACGGACATCGGCGACTTCGTCGGGATAAAAGGATTTGTCTTCACTACTAAAGTCGGCGAAATTTCCATTCATGCTACTTCGTTCACGATGCTGAGTAAAGCGTTGCGCCCATTGCCAATTGTGAAAGTGGATGCAGACGGAAGCGCGCACGACGTGGTGATCGATCCGGAATTCCGCTATCGCCAGCGTTACGCCGATCTCGTGATCAATCCTGCGGTGAAAGAAACTTTTCTCAAGCGGACGCGGATGATCAACGCGATCCGAGAATACCTCAATGATAAAGGACTGATCGAAGTGGATACGCCCGTTTTACAAAGTATTCCCGGTGGTGCGGCCGCGCGCCCGTTCATCACGCATCACAACGCGCTCGATGTTCCGTTCTACCTCCGTATCGCGAATGAACTTTATCTGAAACGTTTGATCGTTGGTGGATTTGACGGTGTGTATGAATTCTCCAGGAATTTCCGCAATGAAGGAATGGACCGTACGCACAACCCGGAATTCACCGTGCTGGAATTTTACGTGGCGTACAAAGATTACAACTGGATGATGCGCATTTGCGAAGAGATGCTCGAGAAAACGGCGATCGCTGTGAACGGAAGTACTGATGTGACGATGGGCGATCACCAGATCAGTTTCGCAGCCCCGTTCAAACGTGTGACGATCTACGACGCGATCAAAGAACATACAGGAATTGACGTGGCCGGAATGGATGAAACACAATTGCGTGATGCGTGTAACTCGCTCGGCATTCATGTCGACAAAACGATGGGACACGGAAAACTTGTTGACGCGATCTTCGGAGAAAAGTGTGAAGGAAAATATATTCAGCCGACGTTCATCATCGATTACCCGGTGGAAATGTCGCCATTGACAAAAAAGCACAGAAGCAAACCTGGGCTCGTGGAGCGATTCGAATTGATGATCAACGGAAAGGAAGTGGCGAATGCGTACAGCGAGTTGAACGACCCGATCGATCAGCGTGAACGTTTCGAAGAACAATTGAAACTGATGGAGCGCGGAGATGACGAAGCGATGTTCATCGATAACGATTTCCTGCGCGCGCTCGAATACGGGATGCCGCCAACATCTGGGATCGGCATCGGCATCGACCGCCTCTGTATGTTCCTGACGAATAATGTTTCGATCCAGGACGTGTTATTGTTTCCTCAGATGAGGCCTGAAAAACAGTAGGCAGTTGTCAGTGTCAGTCGGCAGGAGGATCTCTGCGAACCCTCTGCGTCTTAGCGCCTCTGCGGCAAAAAGTTTGAAGCACCAAAAGCTGTCATGAAGTTTAAAAAATATCTCTGGCTTTGTATTGTTCCGGTCATCGTGATCGTGTTCAATTATTTCTTCGTGAAGAACCAGGGAAAATTCTTCATGAACTGGACCGATCCGACGTATGCGTACCTGTTCAACGGAATGAATCTCGCGGACGGGCACATGGAGATCGGCCACATCGATCACCCGGGAACAACGATACAGATGGCGGCTGGTGTGATCATCAAAGTCACGCACATGATCGCCGGCAGAAATCCGGACCTCACCACCGATGTACTCACGGATCCCGAACGTTACATTCACATCATCTCTTTTGTTTTCATTCTGCTCTGCGCGGTTTTTGTTTTTTATCTCGGTAAAATAATTCAGCGTGTGAGTGGAAATACCGCACTTGCCGTTTTTTTCCAGGCCGGCGTGATCATTTCGTTCATCACCATCTTCTGCATGGCCGAAGTGCGAACGGAACCATTTCTCATCATCGGTGGACTCGTTTTGACTGCGGTAATGTTCTCTTTCATCAATGAACAGGAGATCGGAACGAAACGCATGTACGGTTACAGTTTGAAATTCGCTGCGGTGCTGGCATTTCTTATTGTATCGAAGATCACATCTGTTCCGCTCATTATTCTTCCATTGTTCATGCTGCGTGGATGGAAAAGCTGGATAGTCTATTCGATCGCATTGTTGGCGTTCACTGCGCTGTTGATGTTCCCCATTTTATCGAAACTCGGGATCTTCTTCGAATGGATCGGCAAACTTTATCATCACACCGGTTTGTACGGATTGGGAGAAGAGCGCGTCATCAATCCGGAGGATTACAAAATGCATTTGTGGTACATCGTGCGTGATGATATTCCTTTTGATTTCACAACGCTGTTGATGATTGTCACACTGATCGTACAGGGCATTCGCGGAAAACTGAAACCATCGGCGTGGAGAAAAGATGTGCTCACAAAATTATTGACCGGGCTTACGTTTGCCACATTCATTTGTGTTGCGATCGTAGCGAAACATTTCAAAGGACATTATCTCATTCCTGCCTGCGGACTGATGATGATCGGAACTTATGTTTCGCTGCGCCTGTTATTTCCGGATGGAAGCCGTTTGCAGACTACTTTTCAGAATAGAAAATTGCAGGCCGGATGTGTTGCGTTGATCGTTGCACTTTTCACTTTGCGGGATGCCTGTTCCTACAATTTCAATCCGCATCTCGAGGATCCGCGTTTCGCGACCACACGCGAGATGGAAAAGTATAAAGGAATTCCAAGATTGTACATGACGGATCTCTGTTACTCAGCGGAAATTTCTCCGGCGATATTCTTCGGAACATGTTACGCAGGCGAACGGAGATTTGATTATTACAAAAAACTGAATGTACTTCAACCCGAAGCCTACTTTTATTTTACTGCGAGCGGTCTTTTCCGGCATTGGGGATCTTCATTTGACCTCGAGGATTTTGTAACGAAGAACAAAAAAGTGTTGATCAGTTTTCCATTGACCGATTCTGCGATCATCGCACAATCACTCGGTGCATTGGAAAAACTGAATGAGCGATCAAAACTTATCGACATCAAGCAGGTGTATGTGAATCCGGTGACTGGCGAACAGCTTTACGAAATGACGACGGTCGGACAGGTGACACTGATCCCCGATTCGGCGAAACGCATCATTTGCGATGTGGAACATGTGGTTCACGACTCGCTCGTTTCGAATGACGGTTCACTTCATTATGCCGGATTCGAAGGCATCACCACGAAAGAAAAGCATTCCGGGAATTCCTGCATCGGACTCTCGGATAAAAATCCATACGGTTTCGGTGTGAACTTCGACGTGACACCGGGCGAGCATCTTGAAATTTCGGTGTGGAGAAAAAGCAGTTCCGGTTTGGGAATAATCGTGGCGAGCGGTATGGACGGAAAATTCAATCCGACCAGTTCATCGGTCGTGGAGCAGGGAGAGAATGGCTGGGAGCGATTGCGGTTGAGGGTGGATATCCCGGCTGATTTTACCGGGCAACTCCTGGCATTTGCGTTCAACGAGAATGAACACACGCCGGTTTACTTTGATGATTTCACGATCATTCATTACTGAGCAGAATTTTCCATTGCAACTCTGCGTTATCAGCGAGATCCGCGAGAACAAATGAGCCAGGAATTCTGAAATTAAAAATCGTTCTCAGATGTATTTTATTTTCCGCAAAGCGAAGAAACTCATGCCGAGCAGAATGAATCCGTGACGGAAACGAGAGATGTTGGTGGAGCCGTACGTGCGGTCGCGGTAACGGATGGGAACTTCAACGATCTTCAGATTCAGTTTGTGTGCACCGAAGAGCAGATCGAAATCGCCGAACGGATCGAAGTCGCCGAAATATTCACGATTCACCACGAGCCGGTCGTAATCTTTCCGGAACAGCACTTTCGTTCCGCAGAGTGTGTCTTTGATGCGCTGTTCAAGCAGCCACGAGAAAACGATGCTGAAAAAATGATTCGCGAGCAAATTCAGAAAACGCATCGCCTGGCTTTCCATCGGGTAAACGAGTCGTGTGCCATTGATGAAATCGCCTTTGCCATACGCGAGCGCGTTGTAGAATTTCGGAAGATCTTCGGGCGGCATCGTGAGATCGGCATCGAGGATCATCAATATTTCTCCGTCAGCAATTCCGTAACCATGCCGTACTGCATCTGCTTTTCCTTTTCCCGGTTGCTTCGCAATTTTGATATCATGCGTCGCTGAATATTTTTTCTGGATCTCCTGGATTTTCTCCCATGTATCATCGGTTGAATTTCCTTCCACAAAAATGAACTGCGTATGCTTGCCCATGAGCGGTGTGCGTTGGATCGCCGCTTCAATATTCCCGCTTTCATTCCGCGCCGGAACGATCACGCTTACGGTAAATTCATTTTCCTCCTGGTAACATTTACTGTCGGCAGCGAACCGCGCGAACGTGAAGATGTTCAGCGACAGCCAGCGGAAAAGAAAAAAGTTGCCGAGAAATTTATTGAAGATATAGGAAAGGAGCGGAATGTAGATCGGGAAGATCATCCGTTTGTTGTGACGGTACACTTCCAGTCCAGCGAGATAAAGGAGATTTTCAATATCACTTATCGAAAGCCAGTTCTGCCTCGGTGTTTTGGTTTTCAGCCCGGTGAATTCGCCGAATTTCAACAACGGTTCCCAGAGATAATTGTAATACGTGACGATCACTTTTGAATCGCGGTGCATCACTTTAGGCAATTGCTCAAAGAGTTCCTGCACATCATTCACATGCCCGATCACGTTGGAAATAAGAATGAGGTCGAATTTCTCGGTAAGCTGGATGTTCTGCGCATCCATCACGATGAATTCCGTTTCCGGATATTTTTTCTTCGACACTTCGATCATCGCCGGGCTGAAATCGATCCCCACTTTTCTTTTTCCTTTGATCCTGCCGATGAGATCTCCACCACCACAACCGATCTCGAGTACGCTGATGTCTTTGTGAGAAAAATAATTGCAATACTTCTCGATGTCGCGCCAGTAATACGCACTGAATCTCCTCTTCGCCTGTTTAGGCGCGATGCGGTCGAAATAGTTCACTTTACTTTCCATCAGATCTTTTCAATTTCCACGGTGACAAACATACCGAACACTCCCGAAAGAGGAGAGAGCAATTTTTCAAATCCACGAAAAAAACCGAAACTCCATTTGGGAACGAGTGGTTTCAGGCTGAGTCCGCCGCTGAGTAAATAGCGCAACGGTGTATGATAACGGAATTCTTTCAGTTTCAGGGAAGGAAATTCTTTTTCAAATTTCTCACGGTCGCGTTTGAAATAGATCCAGGGCAATGCGCCGTTCGCGCCGGAAAGCGGGCCTGTCGATTCGATCTCCCATCCGCCTTTCGGATCGAAAGGTTCGTGGTGAAAATTCTTGTACACGATGCGCGACCAGAATGAATTCGCAGGTTCGATCATGATGAGTTTGCCACCTTTCTTCAGGGTGCGTTGTGCTTCTTTCAGGAATTCTGCCGGCTTCGGAATGTGATGAAAAACATTCAGTGTGAAAATGGCGGATAGAGACCGATCTTCCATCGGAATTTTCTCAGCGGAAAAAACCATGTCGACACCTTTCAGTTCCTGAATGTCGGAAGTGATGACACCGGGAATGACCTGTTGAAGAAATCCTCCGCCCGAACCGATCTCCAGCATTTTTCCGTCTTTGAATTCCGCTGTGCGCGCAACGAATGTCGAATACCATTCGTCATACAACCTCTTGAGAAAAGGTTTGGACAGAATGATCTCACGGTGATAAAGTGTGGTGCGCGGATCGTCGAGCGAATACGGAGAAGGAGCTAATTTCAGTCCCATTGAAGTGGCGGTTTCTCCAATGAAAAACCTGCTTTTTTGTGCGTCCCGAAAGTACGACTTTTCGCGGAGAAAAAGCCCAATAAAATCCGTTCTTCCCAATGAATTATCTTTGACAGAATTCTCTGCGAAATCTCTGCGCCTCCGCGCCTCTGCGGCAAAAGCGCCAGGTGCAAAGGATGGTTATGAAAATTCTCGACAACCTCGATTCACACAAGCGATTCAACATCGCACTCGCCGGCATCATCCTGGCCGGGGCGATCTTTCGTTTCCGTGATCTTGGTACAGAATCACTCACGGCCGATGAAGCAAGTGCATTGTTGCGATTGAAATTCCCGTCATTCGGCGCAATGATCGAAGGCGGTGTGAAACCCGATGGACATCCGGCATTCGCGCAGGTGTTATTGTGGTTCTGGACGAAAATCTTCGGCGTGAGCGAATTCGCTGTGCGTTTTCCATTTGCGTTGATGGGAACGGCCAGTATTTTTCTCGCCGCGCAGATCGCGAAAAAATTATTCAACGATATGGTTTGCCTGTGTGTCGCAGCCGGAATGTCTTTCCTGCAATTCCCGCTCATGTATTCGCAACTCGCGCGACCTTATGCCCCGGGAATGTTTTTTGTGCTGCTTTCGTTTTTTGTGCTGCTTGATTTTTCCGGCGAGAAACGCGTTTCATGGAAAACGATCATCAGCCTTTCACTTTCCCTCTCACTTGCCGCGTATTCGCACTACTTCGCGATGCTCGAAGCAGGATTGATCGCTGTTGCCGGATTTTACTTCGTAAAAAAAGAAAATCGCTTGCGGCTTATGTACGCCATAGGAATTGCCATTCTTCTTTTTCTTCCTTACACCGGAATATTTTTACATCAATTGAAAACAGGTGGAGTAGGAGGGCCCGGAGGATGGCTGGGAAAACCGGATGTGCATTTCACCTGGAAACATCTTCGTTTTGCCTTCGACGGATCGAACGGAATTTTACTTTGTGTTCTCGCGTTGTGGGGAATGAGTTTTTTGCTCTTCAGAAAAAAGCCGTCGAAGATTCAAGCTGGATTATTTCTCCTGTGGATGTTGCCGCTCATCGTCGGTTTCATTTATTCGGTCAAAGTAAACCCGGTATTGCAGGATTCCGTTCTTCTTTTCGGATTTCCATTCCTCCTGATGTTTTTCTTCAGCTGGCTTCCTTCGCTGGACTGGACGAATAATTTCCTGAAAGAAAAAAAATTGGTTCCGTTCATTCCAACTGTTTTTTCATTGGGGCTTTTGTATTATGTCGGGCAATACAAACCGTACCATCTCACGGATCATTTCGGCCGACTGAAAGAACTTGTGAGTGAAAGCGTTGACTGGCAGAAACAACACAACAATTACAATACGGACGTTTTCTATAATGTGGATGCGCCTTATTTTGTGGATTATTATTACGATCGTCTTGGAGAAAAGGAAAACAATATTCTCGGCACGATCAACAACGGGAATATGGAATTAATGGCATTCCGGAAACTGTTGGAGAATTCCACCGCAGATTATTTTATTTATTCCTGGAGTACAAAAGATTCACCACTCGAGATCCCGAGGATCATCGGTGAATATTTCCCTTACCTCGAGAAAAGGGAATACTGGTTCAATTCGGCTATCTATGTTTTTTCAAGAAGTCATCCGTTATCGTATCTCGAACAGGATGACGAGATATTGTGGAGATCCGTTTATTACCCTTCGAACATTGCACTACTGCCGGAGGAAAAAGGCGACTGGAAATTTGCCGGCAACATTCTCGTTGATTACCGGGATTCGATCGTCCCGCTGAGAATTGATTCAGCAAGAGAACGCATTGCGGATACCACTCACGAGCCGGAATCGCCTTTCATTCACGATAATACTTTTGGTGAAGCATTTACTTATGCCGCCGGAATTGACAAGCGCTATGTTGTAATGATCGACTCTTTACATCAATTTGGTCCAACACTCAAAGTGAAACTCGGTGACATCGCGCAGAATCCCGATAATGTTCTGGAGTTGGATGCAGACATTGAACTTACTGCTGATAATGCGATCGGACAATTGGTGATACAAGTGAATCGGGGAGACTCGATCCTCTACTACATGAATCGGGCAACGAACACCCAGCTTGATTCAGCCGGAAAATATCAGCACGTATATTTTGGATTTCAATTACCGGATAATTTGCAGAAAGATGATGAGGTGACATTTTATATTTATTCCTTCAGCGGAAAACCGATCCTTGTTCGTTCGCTCACCGCGCGTGCGATGAAAGGCCACGAAGGGATCTATGGCGTAAGACCTGATTTCGAATAAGGGAACGAATTTCGAATCTACACGAATATGCTAATTACAGATATTCGGATATTCGCGAAGATTCGAAATTCGTTCCCCCGTCGTATCTTCGTGCAACATGAAAATAGCCGTCATAGGAGGAGGAAGCTGGGCCACAGCCATCATCAAGATGCTGAGCAATAATGTTGGCGCGGGTGAGAAGATCGGTTGGTGGGTACGCAACGAGGAGACGATCACGTACATCAACAAGTTCAAGCACAATCCGAATTATCTTTCTTCTGTTGAACTGCAGCTGGATAAACTCGATCTGCAGTCGGATGTGAAGAAAATAATTTCCGCTTACGATGTGCTCATCATGGCGGTGCCTGCGGCTTTCCTTGCCGATTCACTCAAAGGATTGAGCAAAGAGAATTTTTCGGGCAAGGTGATCTTCTCCGCCATCAAAGGAATCATTCCCGGGCCGAATCTCATCGTGGGCGAATATTTCAATCAACAGTTCGGAATTCCTTACGAGAGTATCGGTGTCATTACGGGCCCGTGTCACGCGGAAGAAGTGGCGCTCGAAAAACTTTCTTACCTCACGGTCGCTTCACGATCACAGGTGAAAGCAAAATTCGTCGCGGGAAAATTATCCTGCCGCTATATCCGCACGTCTGTTTCCGATGATATTTACGGAACTGAATTTTCCGCTGTCTTGAAAAACGTTTTCGCCATTGCGAGCGGCATCTGCCACGGACTCGGTTACGGAGATAATTTCCAGGCGGTACTCATTTCGAATGCGATCCAGGAAATTTCCCGATTCGTGGATGCGGTTCACCCGATCGATCGCGATATCAAATCATCTGCGTATCTGGGCGACTTGCTCGTGACGGCGTATTCCCAATTCTCCCGCAACCGGATGTTCGGCGCCATGATCGGAAAGGGATATTCGGTGAAAATGGCGCAACTCGAAATGAACATGATCGCTGAAGGATATTACGCGGTGAAATGTATCCACGAGATCAACCAGAAACACAAAGTGGAAATGCCCATCACCGATGCGGTGTATCACATCGTCTACGAAAAGATCGCACCTTCGATCGAGATCAAACTTTTGACGGATAAGCTTTCCTGAACTATTTTCGGTTGACAGTTTTCAGTTCGCGAAAACGTTAGGTAAAATTGGAAAAAATATTTTGAGACGGGGGCTATGTGCAATAATTTTCAGGAGCAAAAGCAGTAGCACATTGAATAACCACCTGTCCCGTCATCTGGTCGCGGGAGCTCCCGCCTGCCGGGGCTAAATAATCAGGTCAGCATTTCAAAATCTCATCCACGGAAACCTTCAGCATCTGTACCAGTTCTTCATCCATGTATTCATATTCATCAGGAATTTCCAGCACGTGAATTTCCTTTCCTTCCATTTCTCCCGGAAATAATTCCTGCAGGCGCTGCTTGTGTTTCTTTTCCATCACCATGATCAATTCCGCCCACGCAATGGTTTTCGCGTTCACACGCACTCTCGCAGAAGGTTCTGTTCCCGCCGAACGCACATTCAATCCCGCAGTATTCCTGTAAATATTTTCAGCGGTCGGGCTTCTCCAGTTGTTCCTGCTGCAGACGAAGAGAATGTTCATGGTATACAAGGTAAAAAGAAAACACCCTCCCGACTTTCATCGGAAGGGTGTTAAGACTGCCTACTTCTTTCTGCCTACTTCGTCATGAAGTCAGCTTAGCTGTACTTCATGACCGCTTACTTTTTCGCATCGTCCTTCTTCATTCCTCCATCTTCCTTCTTCTTCTCGGGATCCATCATCTCCATTAATTTCAATCCAAGTAAACCATCGATCGCATTTCCACCGCCGTTTCCACCGCCGATGAGAATATCAGGAATGAGTTTGATGTGTCCTTTCGAAAGTTCTTCGGTGATCTTGTAACGCGTGAAGTTTTCTCCACCGAGCGCTTTCACCGCGAGTTCATACGCTTCCGCATTCGATTTACCGATGGCGAGAATTTTTCCCGCTTCAGCAGAACCCGTGAGTGTGATCTGTTCCGCATTCGCCGAAGCTTTCAAGCGGATAGCTTCTGCTTCACCTTGCGCGCGCAGACGTGTCGCTTCTGCTTCAGCACCGGCAGAAAGTTTCACGGCGCTCGCGTCACCTTCCGCTTTTTTCACAGTTGCATTCGCCGTGCGTTCCGAAATTTCAACGCTCTGTTGCGCGCGTACAATTTCTTTCTGCATTTCGGCAATGGCCGTTTCTTTCTCCATTCCCTGGCGCGTTTCCTGCGCGGCTTTCTGCGTGTCGTACGTCACTTTCTGTTCTTCCGCGAGTTTACGATCCGTAAGTGTTTTCATCAGCGATTCAGGTGGAACGATATCACCGATCAATGTGTCAACAGCATTCACGTTGTACTCGTCAAGAACTTTACGGATATGCTCTTTCGCCGATTCCTGTCTTTCTTTACGCGTAGTAAGGAACGCGATCACATCTGAATCCTGCGCCGAGTTACGGAAATAGTTACCGATCGTCGGTTCGAGCACCTGCGAAACAAGATTGGTCATGTTACCGAAACGCGCGATCACTTTCGGAGCTTCTGTTGTTGGAACGTGAATGATCTGCGCCACGTCAAGGTTGAACGGGAATCCGTCTTTCGAACGAACGGTGATCGTGGAAAGATTCTTGTCGAGATTGTGCGCTTCACTTCTTGCACTCGCCCAGTTGAGCACAAGATTTGTTGTCGGCACTTGTTCCACACGCATCGTGTATTTGTTGATCGGGTATTTTCCAGGACCAAGCGGTTCGAGCCAGACACCTTTGTGCCCTTTCTCCACGATGTTGCCGTGTTTGAATTCAATGCCGGTGAGATCCGCTCCTTCTGTTCCGATGAACGAGATCACGACACCAACAAATCCGATCGGAATTTCCAGCATCGGTGTTTCTTCCACCTGCACGGCCCATGGATTCAGGTTGTAAGAACCGGCGAGAATGACTTGCGGTTGCAATCCGCGGTTACCGCCATTCTTCACGAACTTGTCAAAGTCCTGGAAGTTGTTGTGGCCTTCAATTAATTTTCCGGCGATGTTCCCTGCTTCGATCGGTTGACCATCGAGTGTGGTGATGATGCCCACCATACTTTCCGCGATGCGCACCATATCGGTGATGGAGATCTGGAACAGGAAAGTATTGATACGATAAGAACCGGCGGTGATGTAGGAATTCTGCCTTCCTTTCTGGCCGCCGTTCTGGAAGAAAGCTTCCGCATCCTGGAAATTATCACAAGCAACTTTCTGTGCAAGAATATTTCCGGTAGGAATTTCAGCACCGTCTTTCGCCATCACCAATCCGATTTTTCCTTCGGGAATGATGATGAACGGCTGCATGTTCACGACGTATTGCCAGAACCACATGCCGAAGTAAAGTCCGGGAGCAAGCGCTTTGGCCTGGAATCCGGCTTCACCTTTTGTGGCAATGATCCGTCCGTCGGGAAGTGAGCGATGCGCTCCAACGAGCACGAATTTTTTGGTGACAAGCCCGATGCGGTCTTCGGGCACGATCACCATTCCGAAAAGAAAGCGGAGAATGTATTTGTAAAGAATGAGGCAGATGACAATGACGCCGATCCACCAATAATTGGTTAGAAAATCTGACATGTTGAATTGTTTTACGGGTATTAAAGTGAAAGATCAATTCCGCTCTGGCGGAAAGAAGCTGCTCAGGAGAGCATTCCTACAATGAAGCAGGAGAGAAATGGGAATGGGGCGGATTCATATGGCGGGTTGAATTGTAGTATCAAAGGTATAGAGCGGTAGAATCCACGGCCCGAAAAGCAAGGGAAAAATCGGTCGGTTTCGACGAATAAACCGATGTTAAAATGATGTGCAGGTTGTAGAAATTAATTAATATATGCGCGGCTGCGCATTCAAAGATTCAAGATTCAAAATCTGGAATTAGAAAAAAATCTCCGCCACTTTCGGGACGGAGATTCTTCTGATCTAAACTAAATGATATATTCTGCGTACCGCTTACTGCCTACTGTACGATGGCAGATGCGTTAACCAGCGAGTGCCTCAGCTCCACCTACGATCTCGAGGATCTCATTGGTGATCGACGCCTGTCGTGCTTTGTTGTAAGAGATCTTCAATGCTTTGAGCAGATCCTTCGCGTTATCAGTCGCTTTGTGCATCGCGGTCATACGTGCGCCATGTTCAGAGGCGAATGAATCGAGGATCGCTTTGTGCAGTTGTGTTTTGAGCGAACGCGGAATAAGATCGAGAACGATCTCGGAACGTGTAGGCTCGAAGATATAATCGGTGGTGGCTTTCTTGTCGGTCTTCGGCGGAACAACAGGAAGGAGTTGTTCGCACTGTGTGATCTGTACTGCGGCGTTCTTGAATTGATTGTAAACAAGAATGACGCGGTCGAATTCACCGTCAGCGAATGCTTTCATGATACGTTCCGCTACAGGCGCTGTTTTGGAAAAAGAAACGCCGTCAAAAAGTGCGTTCGGATTTTCAATATCGGTGAGAGCCGATGCGTAACTCGTCTTGCGGAATGCGTCCGCACCTTTTTTACCGATGCAAAGTGTGGAGATCTTCGCGCCCGCATACTGTTCACGGATCTCGCGCATCGTTCTTTTGAAAACGTTCGCGTTGAATCCGCCGCACAACCCGCGATTGGAAGTGATCACCACGAACAATACGTTCTTCGCGTCACGCACTTTCGAATAAACGCCTTCGTTGCTGTCAAGTGATCCGCTCAGGTTCTCCAGGATCTCGCGCATCTTCTGCGCATAGGGGCGCATCTGGGTGATCGCGTCCTGCGCGCGACGCAGTTTCGCTGCCGACACCATCTTCATAGCAGAAGTGATCTGCTGTGTGGATGACACGGAAGTGATTCGGTTGCGGACTTCTTTTAAACTGGGCATTTACTTCTTCTTTTGATCTTCATTGTAAAGCCATGAAGCGATGCTGGGCATCTGCTTCGTGGTTATTTTTTGTATTTCGCCGAAATTTCTTTCGCAGCTTTTTCGAGAACACCGGTGATGTTGTCATCCAGTTTTCCTGCTTTCAGGTCGTTCAGTGTCGCAGCATGTGTGCTTCTCAGGTAAGCGAGAAAATCTGCTTCGAACTCACGCACTTTATTCACCGGCACATCGCGCAACAATCCTTTTGTTCCGCAATAGATGATCGCGATCTGGTCTTCCACACGGAATGGAGAGAACTGTCCCTGCTTCAGGATCTCCACGTTGCGTGAACCTTTATCAAGAACAGCTTTCGTTGCGGCGTCGAGATCCGATCCGAATTTCGCGAACGCTTCCAGCTCGCGGTATTGCGCCTGATCGAGTTTCAATGTTCCAGCGACTTTCTTCATCGATTTGATCTGCGCGTTACCACCCACACGTGATACAGAGATACCTACGTTGATCGCAGGACGCACACCGGAGTTGAACAGGTTCGATTCGAGGAAGATCTGTCCGTCGGTAATGGAAATCACGTTGGTCGGAATGTATGCTGATACGTCACCCGCTTGTGTCTCGATGATCGGAAGCGCAGTGAGAGATCCACCACCTTTTACAAGCGGACGGATCGATTCAGGAAGATCATTCATGTTCTTCGCCACGTCCTGGTTCGCATTCACTTTAGCAGCGCGCTCGAGCAGACGGGAGTGGAGATAGAATACGTCTCCCGGATAAGCCTCACGTCCCGGAGGGCGACGAAGCAGAAGGGAAACTTCACGATAAGCCACAGCCTGTTTGGAAAGATCATCATACACGATCAATGCCGGACGGCCGGTGTCGCGGAAAAATTCTCCGATAGCAGCGCCCGACATCGGAGCGTAGAACTGCATCGGTGCAGGATCGGAAGCAGAAGCGGCAACGATCACCGTGTAAGGCATAGCTCCGTTCTCTTCGAGGACACGTACAATATTCGCAACGGTCGAACCTTTCTGTCCGATCGCGACATAAATACAGAATACAGGATTTCCTGCTTCGTAGAATTCTTTCTGATTGATGATGGTGTCAATGCACACTGCGGTCTTTCCGGTCTGGCGGTCACCGATCACCAACTCACGTTGACCACGTCCGATCGGGATCATCGCGTCGATCGCTTTGATTCCTGTTTGCAGTGGCTCAGTTACCGGCTGACGGAAAATTACACCGGGAGCTTTGCGCTCGATCGGCATTTCGTAGGTCTGTCCTTTGATCGGTCCTTTTCCGTCGATCGGAATTCCCATCGTGTCAACAACACGGCCGAGCATTCCTTCACCAACGTTGATCGATGCGATCTTGCCGGTACGTTTTACCGTATCACCTTCTTTGATATCATTCGAAGCGCCGAGCAATACGGCACCTACGTTGTCTTCTTCGAGGTTGAGCGCGATTCCTCTCAATCCATTCGCGAATTCGATCAGCTCTCCTGATCCGACGTTTGAAAGTCCGTAGATGCGGGCGATACCATCACCTACCTGGAGAACAGTTCCTACTTCTTCCAATTCTTTCGCCGACTTGAATCCTGCGAGTTGCTGTCTGAGAATTGCGGAAACTTCCGCTGGTTTTACTTCTGCCATTTTATATTGAGATTGATCGTTGTTCTGTATTAATTCGGTCGTACGTATGGATTGTCTTTGAAATTCCTTTCAAGTTCTTTGATCTGTCGGATGATGCTGGAATCAACCTGCTTGTCGCCGATGCGCAGTACAAATCCGCCGATCAGATCCTTGTTCACTTTCTCCACCAGTTCGATCTGCGCGTTCGAATTTTCTTTCACGACCTGCATGACGGAAGAACGGAGTTTATCGTCGAGTCCGGATGCGGTGGTGATGACAGCGGTGATGATGTTCTTGTTTTTCTTGTATTGCGCGATGAATGATTCCGCGATCTGCTCAAGTTCATTCTCACGGCGTTTGCGGGTGATGATGTCGATGAATTCTGAAGTGATCACGCCGATCTTTCCGCCGAAAATAGCTTTGAGAATTTCCTGTTTCTTGTCGGTCTTGATCACAGGGCTGCGCATGAGGATGAGCAGGTCGTGATTCTCCCGGACGGTGGAATGCACCAGCTGCATGTCTTCATACACCTGCTCGAGTTGCCCTTTCTCGATGGAAAGATCAAGCAGTGATTTCGCGTAACGTTGTGATACTCTCGTTTCCATTTATCAGTTGAGCTTAACGTCTTTCAGAAGATTGCCGATGAGCTCTTTCTGTTTTGTTTCGTCAGCGAGTTCGCTTTTGAGGATCTTTTCTGCAATGTCAATGGAAAGTTGCGCCACCTGGTTCTTCAACTCGGTGATGGCCGCCATCTTTTCATTCTGGATCGTTTCACGCGCCGATGCCATGATCTTCTCCGCTTCTTCTTTTGCTTTTCCTTTTGCTTCAGCGATCATTCCGTCTTTGATATCGCGGGCTTCCTTCATCATTTTGTCGCGCTCGTTGCGGGCCTGTGCGAGGATCTGTTCGTTCTCCGACTTCAGGTTTGCCATTTCCGCTTTTGCATTCTCGGCCGACTTCAATGCGTTGTCAATGGAATCTTCACGTTCGCGGATGGATTTCAGGATTGGTTTCCACGCGAATTTTTTGAGAAGGACAAGAACGATCAGGAAGGTGATGAGCATCCAGATGACTAGGCCGGTATCAGGCGTTACTAAACCCATTTTATCTTGTTTTTAATGTTGACTTGAAAATCTTTTTCTGTTCAGCTTTTTAAAAACCACCTGCTTACCAACCGTAAGCAAGTGGTTTGATTTTTTCGCTCCTTAAATGAAGATAGCGAGCAGACCGATCACCATCGCGAAGAAGGCAGCACCTTCTACGAGAGCGGCGGTAAGGATCATGTTGGCACGAAGGTCATTGAGCATCTCCGGTTGACGCGCCATCGCTTCGAGAGCGCCTGCGCCAATACGTCCGATACCAATACCTGCACCAATAGCAGCAAGGCCAGCGCCTACAGCAGCGATACCGTGACCGCTTGCTGTCGCTCCTGCATCAGCTGCCTGGAGAAGAATTGTTGGAATCATTGTGATTTATTTTAAGTTAAACAGAATTACAAATTAAGCGTGAGCAGTTTCAGCATGATGCTCTTCATGATGATGTTCCTCGAGTGCCGTTCCGAAATACATGGCCGCGAGCAGTGTGAACACGTATGCCTGCAGGAATGCAACGAGCAGATCGAGCAGGAACATGAAAACACAGAAAGCAACAGAAACAACGGAAACACCGAGGCCGGCGCCCATATTTTCTCCTCCTCTTGCGAAAAGGAAAATGAGTGCATAAAATGAAAGTGCGATGATGTGTCCGGCCGCAATGTTCGCGAACAATCGGATCATCAACACGAATGGTTTGAGGAACACACCGAGAATTTCAATTGGTGTGAGAATGACGAGTACACCGATCGGAACGCCTGGCATGGCGAAAACGTGGCGCCAGTAAGTTGATTTTCCGGAAAATGTTGTGATGAGGAAAACCAAAGCCGCGAGTGTCATCGTGATGGCGATGTTTCCCGTGAGATTCGCTCCACCCGGGAAGATCGGAATGAGTCCGAGCATGTTGGAGATCCAGATGAAAAAGAAAACGGTGAGCAGGAAAGGAAGATAACGCTCGTATTTTTTTCCGATGTTGGTCTTAGCGATATCGTCGCGGATGAAAATGACGAATGGTTCAACGATTGAACGCATGCCGCGCGGACCTTTGCCCGGATTCTTCTTGTAAGCTTTTGCCACACTTCCGAAGATCAGGAAGAGCAATGCGACCACGATAAAGAGCGTGAGCACATTTTTGGTGATCGAAAGATCGAGGATCGTTTTTGTCGCGTTCTCATTTTCCATCTGCGCCACCGCATCCCACACGACGATCTTTCCTTCTTTGATCGCGTAGCAATAATTTTTTCCCTGGTAAGGCTGCAGATCTCCATCGGCATTGCGGAAATTACCGGAAGAGAACATTTCAAAACCCTTGTCGGTTTTTACAATGACCGGAAGCGGAATAAAAACTTTTCCGAACACATGCCACTCGTGCGCATCGGCAACGTGCTCGAGGATCAGTTCCGCCGGATTGAAGCCTTTCTTCTTCGGAGCATTCGCAACGTTCGTTGTTGACGCTTTCAGTGTATCCGCCGCTGCAACAGCATCAGGATCATAAGCGAAGGAAAGGGCAGGGCTTAAAAACGCTGCGAGGAGAAAAAGTACTCTGATCTTAAGGGCAGTCAAACGCATTGAAATTCAGAATTTTAACTGTAGTATTCGGTGTTGGCTCCGATTTTCGGGGGCAAAAATAGGTAATAGTTTGATTGGTGAATATGATTTGTGACAGCATTTTTCAGATAAAGAAATAAACGGGTAATTCACCGGTTATCACCAATGAAAAAATGCTGTTCCCCGAAGCACATTATTATGCCGACCGGCGTAGGATTCTGTCCGATGAACTGAGAATAAGAGCCTTAGGATTTGGAACTGAAGCGGCTGTAGAATGCAGAGACTTCGGTGGCAGTGAAAACAAAGTAGAAAACGGCGAAATGAATGATGAAAGTGACCGCCATGTCCCTATGCGTAAAGGAATAAACAAGAATGATGGAACAGAACAACATCAGGCGGATCATCGTGGTGGCCATGAATCGCTGGACGAACATTCCCGGTCTTCCTTTTTCACCCGCGCGGATGAACGCACCTGCGACCGCGTAGATCACCGTGAAGAAAGCGAGAAGTCCCCAACCGACCAGCTGAAGATCGTAACGCGGATAATTCCTGTCGAAGAAATACATTCCGGCGCCGCAGCAGATCACGAGAATAATAAAACGGATGGCGTGTGACATTTTCGAGGGCAAATGTATCTGTTATTTACAGATCACTGACCCGTTGCATCATCCGGATGCTGGTAGTGTTCATCACGTTTCTTCGGTAGGGGATGATACCCGATATAGAATTCTGCCGCAAAGCCTGAGTATGCCGTTCCTGCAATGCCTGGAAATTCAGTGACACTGCTTTTCCATTCCGGGTTGGTCACATCATAACGCGCATAAAAGCAAACGCCCGCGATGAAATGTTTGTACACGTAGCGCACATCGGTGCGGAACGAAGGAGAAAGAAAATAATTCCGGTAGTAATAATAGGAGTTCGGCCCTTCTTCGTGATAAAATGTAAATCCGAAATCCGCACCGAGACTCAGCACACAATCGAACGCATCGGAATGCCAGACATCTTTGCCGAGCAGTAGAGACGGAACAATGTGAAAACCGGAGTAACTGCACTTCATCGTATCATTGATATCCACTGTTTTCGGAAAAATATAATTGAAAGTGATCAAGCCATCCGATTCTCCATAACGTCCGCCAAGTGCCATAAGATTTCCATAATCAGCATCGGCAAATCCTTTTCCAAAATCCGTTTTTGCTCCCAACTGCCTCATGTGATCATTCAGGTTGCGGTAGTCCGCTTGCCAGATTCCAACTCCTATGGTTTGTCCCGAATGTCCCGATTGAAAATAGTCATACCGGTCATCCCAGAACGTCTGAGCGTGCAGGTAACTTCCGCAAAACAGAATGAAAAGGAAGAGAGATCGCATGTGTTTCCGTTACAGTGCCAACCGTAACAGAACCAATTTACAAAAAAATCCGGAATAAACTTCCGATCTGGAGTGCATCAGTTTGTCCTGCGCGCTTGCCTGTTTCGGGTGGTAACACCGCGACACCACGCAAACTGATACACTACTTTTAATTGTAATGCGCGTGTCCCCAGCCTACGAAGAATTCAATGCTGTAGCCGGTGTTTCTCATTCCCGGAAGCTGGAACACAGGACCGGATTTTATTTTCCAGTCGTCCTTGGTTATCTCGTAGCGGTAAATTCCTCGTGCGCCCAAAACGATCGGCCCGAATACAAAACGCATTTCGGCACGGCCGAATGGTGCGATGAATCCATTGGTCAATTTGGTTCCGTTGCCATTCTCTGAAACGATCATCTTGAACATTCCGAAATCCCAGCCGGGAGAAAGTACGAGTGCTACCGTTTGCCCGGGAATAACGTCTTTTCCTAAAATACTGTACATGAAATGCCAGCCTTTCATGTTGAAGTGCAGCGAATCGGTCGGTGATCTTCTGAACGCGACAGGATCCTGCTGGAAGAACATCGCGAAGGAGAAAGCCGCATCGAACAATTGTCCGCGCGAAATATTCACCGGGTCAAACGCCGTGATGCCATATCCACGCAATCCACGGAAATAAAGATCCTTGTCGTTTCCTTTCATACTGGCGAGTGAATCGTTCAGCGTGTTGAATTCCGGGTAGAATTGCCCGCCAACAGGAGCAATTCCCCATTGTTCCGACACCCACCGGAAATTCTGCCCGGCATTTTTGGGTTGAGCGAATACAATGGTTGGGAAGAGGAAAAGCAGTAGCAGTATTTTTTTCATAGCAGAGAAGAAAGTTAAATATAGTCTGTGCT
>DATJEX010000403.1:0-11448 GCA_035496135.1 Bacteroidia bacterium | reverse complement strand
CACTTCCAAACTCCGCGCTGGAGTTGTGTGGGCGAATACGTACAACAAGTTCGATCCGACTTCTCCTTTCGGCGGTTACAAAGAATCCGGTTTCGGAAGAGAAGGCGGATTGCATGGATTACAACCGTATTTGAATTTACGATAGTGGCTAGTCCTCACGTTTAACCACAGAGCAACACTGAGGGTTTTTCACAGAGAAACACAGAGAAAAATATGCAGGAAGAAAATATTAGAAATATGATCGAAGAATCACAAGAATCGTATTCGAATCCGGAAACCTGGATCGAAAGCGAATTATCTTCTCAGATCATTGGACTCGCAATGAAAGTTCATACCGGACTCGGGCCTGGTTTGTTGGAATCCGCTTATGAGGAGTGCCTCTATTATGAATTGAAGAAAGCCGGATTATCGGTTAAGAAGCAATTGGCTATGCCACTGGTATATGAAGAAGTAAAATTAGATGCCGGATATCGCGTGGATCTTTTAGTGGAGAATAAAGTGGTTATTGAAATAAAAGCAACAGAAGGATTCAATGACATACATATTGCGCAAGTACTGACATACTTAAAACTTTCCGGTTGCAAACTCGGATTATTAATCAATTTCAATGTGCCCCGGTTAAAGAATGGAATCAAACGGCTGGTTTTATGATCCTCAGTGAACCTCAGTGAAATCACTCTGTGATACGCTGTGGTTAAAAAACAATAGTCAACATGAGAACAACAGTTCAGAAAACCTACAAGCTCTATATCGGCGGACAATTTCCGAGAACCGAATCGGGACGTTATTATCCTTTGCTCGATAAAAAGAAAAACGTGATCGCCGATATCTGTCTTTCATCACGGAAAGATTTCCGTAATGCTGTTGTGGCAGCACGCGGCGCATTCGCCGGCTGGAGTTCACGCAGCGGATTCAACCGCTCACAGATCCTTTACCGCATCGCCGAAATGCTCGAAGGTAGAAAAGCACAATTCCTCGAGGAACTTTTGCTGCAGGGAATTTCAAAAGCGAACGCGGAAAAGGAAATTGCCTTGTCGATCGATCGTCTCGTGTATTACGCGGGTTGGTGCGACAAATACCAGCAGACCTCATCGACCGTGAATCCGGTTGCTTCTTCGCATTTCAATTTTTCAGTTCCCGAACCAACGGGTGTTGTTGCGATCGTTGCGCCGCAAAACAGTTCACTTATCGGAATCGTTTCACTCATTGCACCCGTGATCGCCGGAGGAAATGTTTGCGTGGCACTCGCTTCGGAAAAACTTCCATTGTGCGCCGTTACATTCGGAGAAGTGCTCGCCACTTCAGATGTTCCCGGAGGAGTGGTGAATATTCTCACTGGCAAAACTTCAGAACTCATTTCTCACATGAGCTCGCACATGGACGTGAACGCGATCGTTTATGCAGGCACGGACGCGAAGGAGAAAACACTGATCAAAGAAAATGCGTCGCTCAATGTGAAACGCGTTTTTGTTTATGACAAGAACTGGAATGATCCTTCATCACAGGATCCGTATTTCATTCTCGACACACAGGAAATAAAAACAACATGGCATCCGATCGAGAGCATCGGTGCGGGAGGAGCGAAATACTGATGAAAGAAAAAGACAAGGCAGAATGGTTTTCTTCGGCCCTTAATGCAGCACTTGATGCAGGAAAGGCAATTATGAAGATTTATGCTAAGCCATTTGAAGTGGAATTGAAAGAGGACAATTCTCCGCTCACCATTGCAGATCGTGAAGCACACGATATTATTTGTCAATGGATCGGGCCGACGATGATCCCGGTGATGAGTGAAGAAGGAATAATGATTGACTATGAAGAGCGCAAGAAATGGAAGTTGTACTGGTTAGTTGATCCACTTGACGGAACAAAGGAGTTCATCAAGAAAAATGGAGAGTTTACGGTAAACATTGCACTAATAGAAAACGGATCTCCGATTTTTGGGGTAGTGTTCGCACCTGCGATGGGAGTAATGTATTATGCTGAAAAAGGTAACGGTGCTTTTAAGGTGATCATTCCCGATTTGTTTTCTTCACATATCGATATGCATCCTACATCTTCACTCCCTTCTCAAAAACTCCCTTCCAAATTCACGATCGTCGGCAGCCGTTCACATTCCTCTTCAGAAACAGAAGCGTATGTGAAAGAACTGGAAAGCGTTTATGGCGAAATTGATTTTCTCGCCGCGGGAAGCTCATTGAAATTCTGTATGGTCGCCGAAGGGAAAGCGCAATCTTATCCGCGTTTCGCTCCAACCATGGAATGGGACACTGCTGCAGGGCAGATCATTGTGGAAGAAGCGGGCGGAAGAATGGTTCAATGGCCTTCCCTGAATAAATTCACCTACAACAGGGAAGAACTGCGTAATGGCTGGTTCCTCGCTACAGCCGGAAATTCCCGGTAGTGTTTCCGTTTGCACCAACGCACAAGCCAGTGTCGGGTGTAACACCGCGACACCACGCAAACGGAAACACTACCGAAATTCTCAGTAAATTCGTTTTCTAATCTTAAACAATGGCTAAAACCGCACTCATCACCGGTGTCACCGGTCAGGACGGAGCTTATCTCGCCGAACTTCTATTGAGCAAAGGATATATTGTTCACGGCATCAAGAGAAGAAGTTCGCTCTTCAATACCGATCGCATCGATCATCTCTACAACGATCCGCATGAGAAAGGAAAACCATTCTATCTCCATTATGGCGATCTGACGGATTCCACGAATCTCATCCGCACGGTGCAGGAAGTTCAGCCCGATGAGATTTACAATCTCGCCGCGCAATCGCATGTGAAAGTTTCTTTTGAAACACCGGAGTACACCGCCAATGCGGATGCTGTCGGAACACTGCGTTTGCTCGAAGCGATCCGCATTCTGAAACTCGAGAAGAAAACAAAATTCTACCAGGCTTCCACTTCGGAGATGTACGGGCTCGTGCAGGAAATTCCGCAGAAAGAAACTACGCCGTTCTATCCGCGTTCTCCTTATGGCGTCGCGAAATTGTATGGGTACTGGATCGCGAAGAATTACCGTGAAGCGTATGGAATTTACGCGAGCAATGGAATTCTTTTCAATCACGAGAGCCCGATCCGCGGGGAAACTTTCGTGACGAGAAAGATCACGCGTGCGGTGGCGAAAATAAAACTCGGCTTGCAGAAGAAATTATTCCTCGGAAATCTCGACGCTGAACGCGACTGGGGACATGCGAAAGATTACGTGGAAGGAATGTGGAGAATTCTCCAGCACAGCGAAGCGGATGATTTCGTTCTCGCGACAGGCAAGAAGATCAAAGTGCGGACTTTTGTCGAATGGGCTTTCCGTGAAGCTGGAATGGAAATTGAATGGAAGGGAAAAGGAGAGAAAGAGGTCGGCATCGATAAAAAATCCGGGAATGAGATCGTAGGCGTGGATGAGAAATATTATCGTCCTGCCGAAGTTGATCTGCTCATTGGCGATGCGTCGAAAGCGAAAAAATTACTGGGCTGGGAACCGACACACAGCGTGGAAGATCTCGTGAAAGAAATGGTCGCGTCGGATATTCAGCTTTTCGAAAGAGACAAATATCTGCTCGAGGGCGGACACAAGGTGAATATCTCCCATGAATGATCCATTCGAAGGAAACAAGAATCAACACAAGTACTTTCCTTCCCTCGGGGCCGCGACTTCGATCGAATGAACAACGTACAATGAACAACGCACAATTAACAATCTTTTCAAAAAGCATTAAAACGAAAAAAACAGTAATACTTGTTCATTGAACATTGAGCGTTTGACATTGAGCGTTCAGTGGAATGGATACAGTAAATTGGAAAAGGGAACAACCGCATATTGAATAGACAGACTTGGAAAAACACGCCAAAATATATATCGCAGGACATCACGGGATGGTGGGAAGTGCTTTGATCAGAAATCTCAAAGCAAACGGATTCACGAACATTATTTTCAGAACCTCTTCTGAACTTGATCTGCGTGAACAGCAGGCGGTCCGTGATTTTTTCAAAAAAGAAAAACCGGATCATGTTTTTCTCGCCGCTGCGAAAGTGGGAGGAATTCACGCCAACAATACATTCCGCGGAGCATTCATCTACGACAACCTGATGATCCAGTCGAATGTGATTCATGAATCCTATTTGAGCGGAGTGAAAAAATTATTGTTCCTCGGTTCCACCTGTATCTATCCGAAACTTGCGCCTCAGCCATTGAAGGAAGAATATCTTCTCTCCGGAAAACTTGAACCAACGAATGAACCGTACGCGCTGGCGAAGATCGCGGGCATCGTGATGTGCGATGCGTACCGTGCGCAATACAACTGCAATTTCATTTCCGTCATGCCAACGAACATGTACGGGCCGAATGATAATTACGATCTGAATAATTCACACGTGCTTCCGGCGTTGCTCCGGAAATTCCACAATGCAAAAGCGAAGAATGAACCGTTCGTGACCATCTGGGGAAGTGGAAAACCCAAAAGGGAATTCATGCACGTGGATGACCTCGCAGAAGCCTGTTTCTTCCTGATGCAGAATCACAACGAACCCGGATTCGTGAACATCGGAACAGGTGAAGATATTTCCATTGGCGATCTCGCGCTGATGATTAAAAAAATCGTCGGTTACGAAGGAGGGATCAAGAATGATCTTACTCAGCCCGACGGAACGCCGCGCAAACTCACAGACGTTTCAAAACTGCACGCACTCGGATGGAAACATAAAATCTCACTCGAGGATGGTTTGAAAAAAGTTTACGCCGATGTGAAAGACATGTTCGATGAGGAATTGAAAGGCCATCATGTTTTAAGAGAGGTATGATGATTTACGATTTACGATTTACGATTTACAATTTGTGCAGGAGAATAGTTTTGTTTCTCCCGATGATCGTGATACATATTTCGTACGCACAGCAGGCCAACGTTCCGCTCAATTATGAGTGGACGCAGGAGAGTGAAGCAAGAATGGTGAAGGCAAGAGGATTCTCCCTTTCGTCTGACTTTATGCATTACGAAACCGATTCCCTGCTCGTGAAAGTTGTCGGAGTTGGATCTGACAGTGATGATATCGGCACATTATTGACGGTGAGTTCCGCTTATCCGATGCAGACGTCCATGCGGCCGTGGATCGAGCAGGGACATCCGCTGAGAATGAATATCGTTCAGCAGAATTTTTTTGACGACCGGAGACAACGTGAATTTTACGATAACCATGGTTTTCGTTACTGGTGTTACCATTATCATCGGCACAGAAGCCTGCTCCAGGTAATGCGTGAACCGAAGAATGATGAGCCAGCGTTCCGTTTGTACATCGATCCGTTGTTGAATCTGACGTACATGAATGTGAAGAACGATACTTCTCAATCGCAATTCTACATTAATACGAGAGGAGTAACAGCGCACGGCGACATCGGCACAAAAATCTCTTTTGAAACTTCGTTCTGGGAGAACCAGGCATTTTTTCCGGAATACATTTCTGATTTTGCCAATGAAACGCAGGTTGTTCCGGGACAGGGCAGATGGAAACAATTCAAGAAGACGGGTTACGATTACGCGATGGCAGCCGGGTATCTTTCTTATTCGCCCTGCAGGAATTTTAATTTGCAAGTGGGAACCGGAAAACATTTTGTCGGCGATGGATACCGTTCGCTTTTACTTTCCGACAACGCGTTCAATTATCCTTTCGCGAGATTAACCGGCTGGTTCGGCCCGGGAAAAATGTTTCAGTACACTACCATCTACGCCTCATTGATGAATCTTGTTGCGAATGCGCCAACTCCTTCCGGAACGGAACGTTTGTTCCAGAAAAAAGCGGCGTCATTCGATCAGCTTTCGATGAAGATCGGCAGAGTGGGAGAGATCAGTTTATTCCAGGGACTCATCTGGACCGCGGCGGATGACCGCAACAAACAATGCATTCGTCTTGCGTATGTGAATCCCGTGATGTTCACTTCACTTCCGTTTTACGGATTGAGCGACAGGAATAATTATCTCCTCGGCGGAACATTCCGTTTCGATCTTTTCAAAACTGTTCGCTTGTACGGGCAATGGATGGCGGATGATCTCGGTAAAAAAGGAACAGTGCATCACAAAACAGGATTCCAGGTCGGCGTGAAATATTTCAACGCTTTCACTTTGAAACATCTTCATCTCGATCTTGAATACAACCGTGTGAATCCGTATTCCTACGCGGCGACAGATACGGCGCAGGCGTACACGCATTACGGTCAACCGCTCGCGCATCCGGTGGGGGCGAATTTTTCAGAGATGATCTTCGGGCTGCAATACAAATTCGGCGATGTGTTTTTGCAGCTGCGTTATGAAATGGCGAATGTTGGAGCCGATTCGGCCGCGAGTAATTATGGCCAGAATATTTTCAAAACGGATTACTTCGCATATTATCCGGCAACCCCAGATCCTTATAAGATCGGCCAGGGAATGAAGACGAATATCTCCTACCTGGACATCAATCTCGGCTACATGATCAGTTATGCGAGCAATCTCAATATTTCTGCGGGATATACCGTTCGGAACGTGGAGTTTAACGCAACTTCCAGCCCGACCAGTTACGTATACCTTGCCGTTCGCACGTCGCTGACAAACAACTACTTCGACTTTTTCAGGAATTAACTATATTTGTTGAAAACCTGTTGATAAGGCGTTAGCAACCACGACTTTAAACAGCTTTTCGCCACACACCAATGGTTCACCTTTTATTCGCACTCCTCACTTCTTTTTTAGTCGTGCTGCTTGCAACGCCGGCGTTGATCAAGGTGGCATTCCTGAAACGTTTGTTCGATGAACCCGGCGATTCGCGGAAACTTCACAAGCGTGTTGTTCCGACCATCGGCGGCATCATCATTTTCGCATCGACTCTTTTCTCCTTCGCACTCTGGTTTCCGTACGATCACCCGGAAATGGAATTGCTCAAAGGATGGATCCGTGAATTCCAGTTTGTGGTCGCGTGCATGCTCATTCTTTTCTTCGTCGGCGTAAAGGATGATATTATCGGCACAGCGCCAATGAAAAAACTCGCGGCGCATATCATTGTCGGAATGATCCTCGTGTTGATGGCCGACATGCGCATCCGCAGCCTGCACGGACTTTTCGGTGTGAATGAAATTCCGCTCTGGGCAAGTATTTTCCTCTCACTCTTCACATACATCGTTATTGTGAATGCCTTCAATCTCATTGACGGTGTTGATGGACTCGCTTCCGGGATCGGAATGATCGGCGGACTCGCTTTCGGAATTGTTTTTGGTTTGGGCGGTGACATTGTCACGGGTTCACTCGGATTCGCGATGGCGGGAGCACTTGCAGCTTTTCTTGTCTTCAATTTTTCTCCCGCGAAAATTTTCATGGGCGATTCAGGATCGCTTTCGATAGGTTTGGTGATGTCGATCCTCGCGATCAAGTATGTTGAATTCATTCCGAATCCGGAAACAGTTCCGTTCATCAAAGAGATCTGCACACCGGTCATGGCGATGGCGATCATTTCCTTCGCACTTACCGATACATTGCGCATTTTCCTCTGGAGAGCAATACGCGGTGTTTCGCCTTTTTCGGCCGACCGAAACCATTTGCATCATTTACTCATCGACAGCGGAAGGAATCACGCGCGAACTGTGCTGTGGATCTACTTCGCGAATCTTACGGTGATCGGTGTTGCGGTTGCCACACGATTGATGCCGCTGAATATTTCCTTCGCCATCACGGGCGGATACGTGGGCGTGCTCATGATGATCCCGTGGATACTCAAGCGCATGCACATGAAGAAAAAAGGTATGACGGGAAAAACGCGCAGACTTGATTCAGTAGAAGCTGCATGAGGATTTACGATTTACGATTTACAATTTACAATTTGTCTTTGCGAACATCGCGGACCTTACAAGAAATTTTTCCGACCTCCGTCTTCCGTCTTCCATCTTCCGTGCTCCGTCTTCCGACCTCCATCTTCCTTCTTCTTTCCTCCATCTTCCTTTTTCCGGCGAATGGATTTTCGCAGCACAATGAACCTTTACCATTGATTCTTAAAAATGTTGACGCGAGTTGGGATTGGCGCAGCAATCATACCAGTATTCAACCAATATTAGAAGAAGCCTATCATCCGAAAAAAGACTCTTCGTTTGGAGATGGAGGAATGGCGCATTTTATTACAGGCCCACCGCGCCTTTCATTTGCAAACTATTATCAGAAACCATTTAGCGATACTGATCATTTTGTCGAAGGTGGTAAAACCGCATTCTTAATCCGCCCCATTTACGATCTCTCCGGCGGAAAAGATCTCAAATCAAAGAATACCATTTTCAATTCTGCTGCAGGAGTAATTCTCGACGCTGACTACAAACAGAAGATCGGGATAGAGGCGAGGTTTGTCACCGGAATTTCTTCGCTACCGTATCAACTCGATTCTTTCGCGCATTTCTCGGGAATGATGCCGGGTTATAGTGATCGCGCTTATGCATTGGGAAACGGGAATTACGCGTTCCAGCATTTTTCAGGCAACATCATTTATCGCCCGTCAAAAATTTTCAATATCCAGATCGGAAGAGACAAACATTTCTGGGGCGATGGTTACCGTTCGCTCTTTCTTTCCGATTGTGGAATGGCGATGCCTTACCTGAAAATGCAAACGACGATCTGGAAACTGCAGTACACTTCGCTCTTCACATGGATGCAGGACTGGACAAATTCAAACGGTTTCGCGAAAGATTTCAGAAGCAAATTCGGAACATTCCATTACATCGATTTCAACGCAACGAAATGGCTGAACCTCGGAGTTTTTGAATCGATCATCTTCCAGGGAAATGATAATTTGAGAATGCGCGGATTCGATCCGAATTATCTGAACCCGATCATTTTCTACCGCCCGGTGGAATATTCGCTCGGCTCTTCCGATAACGCGATGCTCGGATTATCACTGAAGATCCGTTTCAACCGCAATAATATTTTCTATTCGCAGATCATTCTCGATGAATTCTACCTGAAAGAAATAAAAGCGTGGAAGAACGGATGGTGGGCGAATAAACAGGGGATTCAGATGGGCTACAAAATGTTCAATGTGGGAAATGTGAACGGATTGAACATGCAGATGGAAATGAACATCGTTCGTCCGTACACGTACACACATGGAAGTCCGCAGCAGAATTATTCCAACGCAGGCATGCCGCTCGCACATCCGCTCGGCGCGAATTTCGCAGAGGGACTGGGAATTCTCTCGTATTACCACAAAGGATTTTCCATCAGCGGAAAAATGGTGATGGCCGCGATGGGACTCGATTCAGCAGGAAAGAATTACGGGCAGAATATTTTTCTTCCGTACGGAACACGTTCTGTTACGACTGCGACTCTTTCTCCGGCCGCCGATTACAATCACCACATTTTTGACGGAACCAAAACAATTCTTTTCTCGGCCGAACTTACCTCCGCTTATCGTTTCAACACTTCATTCCCATTGCGGGTGGAACTTACCGCGGGCGTCTGGGCGCTGCATCAATATGGAAATGGTGTGAAGAAGCAGGCGACAGCGGTGAACAAGAGTTCATACATCCAGCTCGGGCTTTGTCTGCCTTTGTGGAGAACGTACAGGGATTATTGATCCTTCTTCAGATCCTTCAATTTCCTTTCGATCATCTTTTCATTGGGCAACAAACTCAACTGAATGCGTTTGGCATAATGAATGGAATCGATGATCTCTTTCTGTTTCTCTTCGATGATATCCTTCTGCAGTGAAATTTCAATGTTCGCCTGCTGTTTCTGTTTGTAACTGCGGTAAATGAACAGCGCGAAAACGATCACGAGCAGTAACATGCCCGCTACGAACCAGAGAATGATCTGTTGTTTTCTCTTTTCTTCTGCCGCCACGGCATCTTTCTTGTCCTGCGCCGCTTTTTCTTCCGCACGCTGCTTGTCGAAGTCGTGTTTCATTTGCTCCTCCACCGATTTCTTGGTGTTCGCTTCATTCACGAGACTGTCGCGGTATTTGTAAAACAGGTTCAACTCACTGAACGCGGATTTGTAATCGCCCGCGATGCTGTCCGTTTTGTAAAGCGAACTATAACAGGTTTTGATCGCTTCGAGATACCCGGTCTGCAGGGAAAGTTCCAGCGCTTCGGATACAAGTTGTCTTGACTTCGCGGGATCTGATTCGCGATAAAGCTGGCCGATGTTGATCTTGTTGGCGATGATGCCGCCGACGAGATTCATTTTTTCATAGAGGGCCAGACCGGCTTCGAAATTCTCGAGCGCTTTGGCGTAGAATATTTTTTTCTCCGGAGAATTCTTCGCGCAGGAATCTCCTTTACTGAGATAGACCGATCCGATATTCGTATACGTGGAAGCGATGCCGCGATTGCTTCCGAGTTTCATTTTGTATTCGAGCGCCTTCAAATAACTGTCGAGCGACAATTGGAGTTTGTTCTGGCTGTAATAGATGGTTCCGATATTATTGTATGCGCTGCCCAGCAGTTTCGTGTCGTTCAGTTCAAGTGCAATGTCCAGGTCCGAAAGCTGATTCTTGATCGCATTATCAAAATCGCCCTGCGTTTGGTAGATCACGCCGATATTTCCATAGGCCGATGCGGCGCCTTTTTTGCAAGCGATCAAAAGTTTTTTGTCCGGATTTGTTCCAATGAGGCTGTCGTAAATATGAAGTGCCGCGAAATATTCCTTGAGTGCATCCGGTAATTTACCGGAGAGGTCAAGCGACTCACCCCTGGTGAGATGGGATCCTGCCATTAAAATAGATGATCCCTGTTTTCGTGCGTGATTGATCGCCTCGGTGGATGCCCATACGCCGCTGTCATATTTTCCTGCTCCTTTGTAGGCTTCGCTCAGTGAATTCAGCGTTTTCACAAGTTCCGTGTCTTCGGGCAATGATCCTACGAGACGACGTAAAGAATCGATCTTGTGTTGCTGAGCTGTCAATGCGGAAGACAGCAGTAAACAGATGAAGATGTTACGGTACCATTTCATGTGGATGGATTCTGTTTTTTCAATTCGCGGTCGATCATTTTTTCACTGGGCAATAAACTCCGCTGAATCTTTCCCGCGTAACGGATACTATCAGTGATGTCCTTGTTCTTCTGATTGACGAGTTCCTCCGCTTCTTTCCGTGCGGTCACGTCGGTGTCGATGATCACCAGTTTTTTCAGCAAACCATCTTTGTTGAAAATAGGAGTAAGCGTGGTCGACTCCCACACGGTTCTGTTCTTCACATTCAGGTTGAGCGCTTCGTAAAAGACGGATCTTTTTTCTTCGATCGCCTGGCGAACTGCATCCTTGATCGCCGGGTTGTTGCTGATCTCGAAGATCGTATTTCCTTTTTGCCGTTTCAATTCTTCAATGGTAATTCCATTCAGCCGGTTGAAACTTTCATTGGCCCATTCCACTTCTCCCTCGGGACTCAGGATCAGAACAACATTGTCCGTTTCACTCGCCACGATGGAAAGTCGTTCAAGTTCATC
>DATJEX010000402.1:0-4109 GCA_035496135.1 Bacteroidia bacterium | reverse complement strand
CGGAAATGTTGAAGAAATCGAACGCCATGCCGTAAACGATACAGGAGAGAATGATCATCCACAATCCGCCTGCGGGATCTCCGAAGGCGAACAATCCGAAACGAAGTACCCACGCGAGCATGCTGATGACCATGACTTGTTTTATTCCGAACCTGCGGAGGAAAAAAGGAATAGCGAGAATGAAAAGTGTTTCGGAGATCTGTGAGATGGACATGATCACCGTCGAATATTTTACCACGAGTGAATCCTTGTACATCTCCAGGTCGGCGAAGTGTGAGAGATAACGATCGCCGTACATGTTGGTCAATTGCAAGGCAGCACCGAGCAACATGGAGAACATGAAAAACATTGCCATTTTACGATCGGCGAATAACCGGAACGCATTCAACCCGAACATTTCGGATAGGGATTTTTTCTGCTCGTCATTCTTCTGCGGAGCGCATGCCGGAAGTGTGAAAGAATAAATGCCGAGTGCGAATGCTGCAATGGCAGAAATATAAAACTGGTTGGCCGTGGCTTTATTTCCCGTGAGATTCGTCGTCCACATCGCGGCGATGAACCCGATCGTTCCCCAAACGCGGATCGGCGGAAACACACGGATCACATCGAGTGAATTTGATTTGAGAATGTGATACGCGACAGAATTGGAAAGCGAGATGGTCGGCATGTAACAGATCATCGCGGCGAAGATCACCCAGAAAAAAACAGAAGGATCATTCACAAAAGGGATCGTGCACATGACCGCGCCTCCGAGGATGTGAAGCATTCCGTAAAGTCTTTCGGCGTTGATCCATCGGTCCGCAAGAATTCCGGTGATGGCTGGCATGAAGAGTGAAGAAAGTCCGAGTGTGGAAAAGATCGCACCGAACTGATCGGGCGCCCAGCCTTTTGTTCCGAACCAATAATTTCCGATGGTAATGAGCCACGCTCCCCAGATGTAAAACTGAAGGAAGCTCATCAGCGTGAGACGAACCCTGATATTCATCCCGGACTCAGCCTTTTTTACGCTTGTTCAGTTCATCACGGATCCGCGATGCGCGCTCATAGTTTTCATCTTCTATGGCTTTGCGCATCATCTCCTCGAGTTCTTTTACACTTTTGCGGGAATATTCAGGAACACCGGACGCTGCCGCAAGGATCTCATCCGTCTCTTCTGTCGTTTCTTCGGTTTCCTCTTCTTTGGCCTCCGCAGTTTTCTCATCATCGAGGATGATGCCGGCCTGCGAGAGAATGAATTCGTATGTGTAGATCGGACAATTGAATCGAACAGCAAGTGCAATGGCATCCGACGTTCTTGCATCCACTTCCGTATCTTCTTTTCCGTTGGTGCAAATGAGTTTTGCGAAGAAAATCCCTTCGACAAGATTATAGATGAGCACTTCGCGGACAGAAATTCCGAACGATTCGGCGAAACTCTTGAAAAGATCGTGTGTGAGTGGGCGGCTCGGTGTCATTTTTTCGAGCTCGATGGCGATGGCCTGTGCTTCGAATCCGCCAATGATAATAGGTAAACGGCGCTGTCCTTTGGATTCTCCCAACACAAGTGCGTATGCGCCGGATTGCGTCTGACTGTAGGACAGTCCGACGATCTCAAGCTTCATTTTTTTCATGCCGCTGCTCACAGTTCGGGAGAGAGATGGAGTGAATTAAAGATAATGAAAATGCGCCTATTAATGATGCGCTGCTTTGAACTTTTTGACGGCTTCGGTCAGCCGCGGAACGACCTCAAAAGCGTCTCCAATCACGCCATAATCAGCGGCTTTGAAGAATGGAGCTTCTTTATCGGTATTAATGACCACGATCGTTTTACTTCCGCTCACTCCGGCCAGATGCTGGATTGCGCCGGAAATTCCGATGGCGATGTAAAGATTCGGACGAACGGTGATACCTGTTTGTCCCACGTGCTCGTGATGCGGGCGCCAGTTCATATCCGCGATCGGGCGCGAACATGCGGTCGCAGCACCGAGTGCGTTCGCGAGATCTTCAATGATTCCCCAGTTCTTCGGGTCTTTCATTCCGCGTCCTGCCGAAACAACGAGATCCGCTTCGGGAAGTGCGACGGTGGTATTTGAATCCGCTTTTATTTCTTTCACCGTGACTTTCATCTCGAGCGAAGAAAGATCGGCTTTGAACGCAGAAATTTCCGCAGTGCCGTCTCCCAGTTTCACCGGGAAAGAATTCGGAAGAAGTGTGATAATTTTTTTGTCGGAATGGATCGCATAAACTGCAGTTGCTTTTCCGGAGAAAACAGTCTTGCGAACAGTGAGTTTAGTTCCATTCATCACCGGATTTTCCACGGCTCCGGCAACAACGCCTGCTTTCATTCGCGCAGACAATCTCGGAGCAATTGCTCTTCCCATAAGATCATGAGAAAAAACAACAACAGTAGAATTCTCCGCTTTCGCGACCTGGTCGAGTGTCATCGCCCATCCGCGCGGATTTCCATTCTTCAGTTTATCATCAGAAACGGTCAGGACTTTTTTCGCTCCTGCTTTTCCGAGATCACCGAGAATTCCCGCATCGGTTGCGCCATCGATCACCGCGGTAACTGTTCCGCCGATCATCGAAGCGATATTCGCCGCGTAATTCACCGCTTCGAGTGAACTCTTGCGGATCTTTCCTTTGGACGACTCTGTGAATACTAATACTGACATAAGAATTTACGATTTACAATTTACGATGTACAAATTGTTATTTGTTAAATGACTTTTGCTTCGTTGTGCAGCAATGAAACGAGTTCGTCCATATTGTTCGGATCGATCATCTTCACTGCTTTTCTTCCTTCGGCCGGAGTGAAACTCTCGACTGAAGTCAGAATAGAAGGATTCGTAACAGCAACAACCGCTAATGGTTTTGTTCTTGCCGCCATGATGCCGCGCATGTTCGGAATTCTTGCTTCCGCCATTCCTTTCTGACAGGAAATAACAGCAGGCAACTGAACTTCCAGCACAGCAGTTCCTCCATCCACATCATTTTCCACCGTCGCAACATTTCCTGCCACATCCAGTTTCGATGCGAGCGAAACGAAGGGAAGATTCAGCATCTCGGCGAGCATTCCGCCAACAAGTGAAGAATTGGTCTCGATGGTTTCTTTCCCGGTGAGAATAAGATCGTACGCTTTGTCTTTTGCATAAGCTGCAACCTGTTCGGCAACGAAATAGGCATCAGCAGGATCCGCATCAATACGTACCGCATCATCGGCACCGATCGCGAGGCCTTTGCGGATGATCGCATCATTCTCGGCAGGACCAACGTGAATGAGTGTGACTGCTCCTGCTCCGGAAGCTTCTTTCAGTTCGAGTGCACGCACGAGCGCATACCATTCGTCGTAAGGATTGATGATGAACTGCACGCCGGTTTTGTTCAGCGCTTTGCCATCGGGAGTGAAAGCGATCTTGGTGGTGGTATCAGGAACGTTGCTGATACAAACGAGTATTTTCATGATGATCGGATTATCAAATTAGGAAGGCAAAAGTAATGTACAATTGACGATTTACAATGTACAATTTCGGGCGATTTTTGACTGTTGCAAAACCATAAAGACCAGATTCCCCCTTAAGACATATATTTACCCCAATCAACCATAATGGAATTCCAGGAAAAACTACAGATCGCCTCTGCGGACTTCAACCGTCATTTTGAATTTCTGGTTTCAGAATTTGGTTATAGTGCGGTAGAAAAAAGTTACACTCTTAGTGGCGGAGTTAATATGGTTCATGTTTTTCGTAATGAACTCGCTGAGAAGCAAATAGAGATTGCGGGGAACCTGAGCTGGTTTCATACTGAGATCAGGAGGCTTTTGAAAGCGAAACCTGCGGATTATGACGATAATGAAAATTGCATTGGATATGAATCGCTCGCAATTCTTGAGAGTAACGGCGATTATGACCACTGGAAATATTTCGTCCCATTTGCAGGATGGGAAAACGTCATCAACAATACAATTTCCCTTTTCCTAAGAAATAAAACATTGTTAACCTCTAAAAATTGGGTCGATAATGCCCTGCTAAAAAAAGTGAAGCGTGAATCATTTTTTAAACTCACAGGGCTTTATCCAGACGACACATCTGATCTTCATGAATTGCTCATCAGAAAAGTTGTAGAATGGT
>DATJEX010000401.1:0-12487 GCA_035496135.1 Bacteroidia bacterium | reverse complement strand
GTTGATCCGCGAAGTCTGACATGGACTTCATGGACCTGGGAATGATGACCTCGTCGGGAAGATCCTTGAAGAGTTCGAGCAAAGGGATCTTCAATTCGCGCGATAAATGAAGACTCTCTCTTGCCACTTCTTCAAGCTTGTTTTTTTTGACAAAAGCGAGATAAGCGCTGAGGTTTGACTTGTTGAGAAATTCCATAAGAATGATCATGCTGAAGTTAGAGGTAGGCAATAGTATTAAACGGAAATTTCGGAAAAAGTGAATTGGTTTTCTATATCCTGAGCGATTTCTTCGATGCTTGACGCGTTCCTGTCGATAACCTGTATTTCCCAATGAGAGATCACTGAAAAAAAATCATTCCGCCGAATAATCTTTTCGATGACTGGCACGTTCAATAGTATAACCATTCTATAAATTGCACCGGTTTAAAAGCAGGTAATATGGTGAAGTTAGCTGAATATGAATCCAGGATAAATGAAGACAATCTGTTTATGAAGAAAATAACCGTATTCCTCATCGATGATTCTATGGAAGATACCGAGATGACGATGAGAACCCTGAACAACAGCAAATACATTTCAGAAGTATTTCCCTTCCGTAAAGCAGAAACGGCATTGCAGGCGATAGAGATCGCCGACCTGTCGAAGGACGCCGACATCCCGTTCGTGTTTCTCGACATGAATATGCCGGGCATGAGCGGACTCGATTTCATCCGGAAAATAAAATCGGAAAAAGGGATCTGTGAAATTCCGATCGCTATTCTCACCGGCACGACCGATCTTCCCGAGATCAAGGAAAGCATCCGCCTGGGCGTGAAATATTTCATTCAGAAACCGATCGAGCAGGAAGACATCGAAAAGATCGCGCATGAATTCGGATTCAACTGAACAGTAGCCTCAACTTCTTCTCTTATTTCCAGCAGAGGGAGTGATCTTCTGTTTTCAACACTTCAACTCCCCCGATCGAATTCACCCAGCTTGCCAGTTCAGGAATGGATCGTTCCAGGTCCGTCACAGGTGAATATCCCGTTTCTTTCCTGATCGCCGAAATATCCAGCATCATATTTTTTGTCAGCGAACGCACGAGTAACGGCGTGATCCCGCCAATGTTGAATTTCGACAGGAGTTGTATCAGCCAGATCGGTGTTTTCTTTTCTTCTAATTGTTTTCCATACAAAGCCTGCGTCAGTTTACGCACGACATCGATGAGCACATAATCTTTTCCGTCAGAAACATTATAGGTATGAATTCCCTTCGCGGATAATTCCATACAACGATCGATGGCTTCCGCAAAATTCCGGTAATGTGTGAGTGAGATGCGGATATTCATGTCTCCCGCTTTTTTCAGCTTGCCGCCTTTCACAATGCGTAACATGCGCGGAAGGATCTGCAGATCTCCAGGACCATACAACGCGCGCGGACGGAGAATGTAACAGGAGTTGCCGCTGAATCTTTCGTGTATCACATCTTCGGAAAATAATTTGGAGCGCCCGTACGGAGATAGAGAATTGATCTCAGGCCGCCCTGTCGAACTTTCTTTCAACGGAAGGTCGGAAGGCATGTAGATGGAAGAGGAAGAAACGTGAATGAATGTTTGGATATGCTTTGCAGCGTCGAGAACATTTTTCACTCCTTCCACATTCGCCGGATAAAAATCAGCATCGCTGCCCGTGTCGCCCGAACGCGCGGCTGCATGTATGCACACGTCCGCATCTTCGAGCGTGAATGGTTTGGTGATATCGGTTTGAATATAACGCGCGTACTTCAATAACTCCTTCGGCGGATCCTTCATTCTTCCGGTAGCAAGCACTTCATTTCCTTTGCCTGCATAATGCGTAGTGAGTGCTCTTCCGAGTGATCCTGTTGCTCCAGTGATGATGATCTTCATGCGATGAAATTAATTACAAAAAGCAAGTGCGGACGGCGCGATCAGCAGAAAAGGCAAATAACGCGTGGTCTTTCTGAGTATTTGCGAAAATCAATAATTATTGTTTTCCTCTTCGGGAAATTATGCGGAACTTGATTGTGAAACGTCCTGTTTCATTTTGTTACTTCGTCTCATTCAATGCAACAGGACTTACATACACTCCCACAAAACGTGAAGATCCTCTCACCGGAACGCATTGCTGCACGAAAAAATTCTTTCGGAGGCAAAGCGGATGGTTTGTTGTTCCTGCGTAGTAACGGATTCAGTGTTCCTTCCTTTTATATCATCGATCACCTCACGATAAAAGAAATAAAGAAGGATAACGCGTTGGCGGAACTGTTGGTGAGTGAATGGCTCGAAGAAAATAAAAACAATGCCGGTAAATTATGGGCGGTGCGTTCGAGCGCCGAAGTAGAAGATGGAAAAGAAAGATCCTTCGCCGGACTTTTCAGAACAATACTCAATTGCGAAACTTCTTCGATCGCCGGCGCGGTGCTTCATATCATAGAAGGATTTGACAGGATCGCTGAAACCGGTTATCATACGGGTGAAGCATTCGAAGGAAATATCATCCTGCAGGAAATGTGTGAACCGGAATTTTCCGGTGTGGGATTCTCAAAAGATCCGCTTCATCCCGATTCAGGAAAAATTCTTGTGAATTTGATACCGGGACTCGGATCAAAACTCGTTTCAGGAGAAAGTGATGCGTTCGTTGCACGCGTGAAGGATGCGCAATCGGAAATTGAATTTTCCAGCGATGAGATCACGGGAGCAATTTTCGATGATGGCGAAAAAATAATTTCCAGGTCAATAATTGATTTCAGCAAACAGGTCAAGGAACATTTGCCTGCGATCGAAAAAGCATTGCGCACGCTCGAGGAACGGAAAGGTTTTCCGGTCGACACAGAATTCGTTGTTGCCAACGGAAAAATATACTGGCTCCAGGTCCGCCCCATCACGATGCTCGCGAAGACTGGTAAACCGGATGCGATCTGGGATAATTCAAACATCGGCGCGAACTTTCCCGGGCTTTCACTTCCATTGACGATCTCTTTCACCACCTGGTCTTTCGCACGTGTATATTCCGTTATGTGCAGGTCGCTCGGGGGAAGCAGATCATTCATCCGGAAAAACCAGCATTTGCTCAGCAACATGGCCGGCGGAATAAACGGTGGCTTATATTACAACGTCACATCGTGGCAAATGCTGCTCTGGCAAATGCCGTTCGGAAAGAAAGCAAGCCGCACGATCACTAAAATGTGGGGAGCCGCCGATGCAGCATTCACACCTCCTCCGCGCCGATTCGCGCCTCTGACGTATTTCCGTCTTTTCTTCAATATGATCTCCGCTTTCATTTTCTTCGGAAGACACCGGAGGAAATATCTCGCGGCCTTTGAAAAAGCGGAGCGCGAATTCGCATCAACAGATCTTCATGCGCTCGACCGGAAACAACTGATCAGGCTGTATCATGATCTCGATGAGCGCCTGGGCGGAAAATGGATGGCCCCGATGCTGAATGGCTTCTTCACAATGATGACATTCGCACTCGTCCGCCGGTCGGTGAGGAATTCCGCGATCAATGAAGCGTATCCGAATTTTGTGAATGACGTTTTATTCAATACAGGAGATGTTGTCTCTGTAGCGGTCGTTCGCGAAATGCAGGAATTGCTGCGGGAAATAAACAGAACACCGCAGTTGCTTGATCTGTTCACGAATAAAAGTGATCACGAGATCTGGAATGCGCTGGAATTTGCTCATCCGGATTTCAAAAAATGCATCGTTGATTACATTTCAAAATACGGAGAACGGGTAGAGGAGGGAGAGTTGAAATTCGAAACCGTGAATTATAAGGAAGATCATTTGTTGTTCATCGCTTTTCTCAAGAGGAACCTGGCACTCGGGGCGATGGAACGGAAACCGGAAAACGCTTTTGATCACAGACGGATCATCCGGAAATATTATTGCTTCAATATTTTCAAACGTGTGTGGTTGAACTGGCTCACGGGGGCGACCACCAGGCGGGTGCGCGATCGCGAGAACATGCGCTTCATCCGCACGAAGACCTTCCATATGCTCCGGTTGATCTTCCGGGAGATCGACGCGCGGTTGCTCAGTGATGGAATGATCGCGATGAAAAATGATTCCCTCTATTTGCATTATGATGAATTGCTGAGCGAAACAGTGACAAATGATCTCCGGAAAATAATTGCAGAACGGAAAAATGAATACGCAGCATATGCTGCTTCTGCGTTAGCGCCGCGATATCATCAGTACGCAGATGAATTTGTTCCGGTGTTCGCAGAACATGATGATTCATCCGGAATGAAAGGAACAGGTTGCTGCAGTGGCGTCGTAACAGGAGAAGTACTCGTGATCGATGAGAAGAATATTCATGCTGCTCAACCGGACGGAAAAATTCTCGTCGCGAAATATTTTGAACCGGGATGGATCGGACTTTTTTCACGTGCGGCAGGACTCATTTCAGAGCGCGGAAGCCTGTTGAGTCATACGGCCATTCTTTGCCGCGAAATGGGCAAACCTTCCATCGTGGGTGTAAAAGGAATTTCAAAACAATTGAAGACCGGCGATCGTGTCACGATGAATGGCGCAACCGGGAAAATAGAAAGAACAGAACATGAACAGGTTTAACATACTCGGACAACTCTGTCGTGTCGACCTGCAAGGGGCGCAGCTGGATGAAGTGAAACAGTACTTCGCTTCCATCAGCACCGATCTTCCGGCGCAGGAAGAATTGTTCAGTTATTGCCTCAAATGGAAATTGGCTCCGTGGGTGTATACGCAATTGATGAGAAATGAACTGGATCGGTTTTTGAAACCGGGGGTACTTGAAAAATTCAGGGCAGCGCATGATAAAGTCGAACAGCAGAATAGAGAACGGAACGAAGAAGCGTCAAAGTTTTTAGCGGCATTCGCGGAGGAGAATATAGATGTGGTGATCCTCAAGGGAAATTTATTCGCGAAAACATTTTATCATGATCCCGGTTACAAGCGCATGAATGATTTTGATATTCTCATCCGCAAAGAAGACTGGGGAAAAGCGCAGGAGGTATATCGCAAACTCGAATGTATTCCAATGGGATTCGGCTGGAGCGGGGAGAAGGACAAACCAACAAAATTCAGCCACACTTCCATTCCATACATCAGCCGGAATTTCAAATGCATCATTGGTACACAATGGGGATTGAAATCGCCGACCACTTCGTATCGCGTGAACATGGATGAATTATGGAAAACGACGGAATCATTTGACTTCAACGGTATCGCGGCAAAAAAACTTTCTCCTGAATTCAATCTCCTGCATCTCATTCTTCACATGGGCATTTATAAATGCGGCATCAGGGATTGCATGGATGTCTACAATCTGATCATTGCCGAAAAAATCGATGAGGATAAAATGGTGCGCATCATCCGTGAATCGAAAGCGGAAGACAAAGCGGTGTTCACGCTGCGGATGTGTGAAGCGTGTATCGGCAAATTGCCCGGAACGCTTTTGGAGAAACTTCACGCGAAAAAATATTCATTCATCGGAAAGCGTTTGCGTTCCCGAATGAAAATGATCAGCGAAACCGGGGATCTGCATCTTTCCTACAATGATTATTTCCAGGACATCGAAAAGAATGTTCTGTACTTCAACATCGTCCTGAAATTCCACCAGAAACTTTATTTCTATGGAAAGATCCTTCGCCTCATTTATTTTCCGGGATCGGAAATGACGCTGCGATTCATTGACAAGCCGCATCGCGATACATTTTTTAATCGTGTGCGCGGACGGATCGCCGGACCGTGGTTCTCCTTCTCCATGATCGCGCAGGAGATCGGCTGGCCGGTGACGATGCTGCTCTTCCTGAAACTTTTCATCGACCTGCTCATTTCACCGGTGAATTATTTCACGGGAAGAGAATCCTATTTCGCCTATCTCAAACGGATCGGAATTGATCCGGAGCTCATGAAAAAAACTGTCGCCAATGTCCAGTAATAAAAAACTGATCTGCATTACCGGCGCGGATGGGACCGGGAAATCTACACTGATCAAAAATCTGGTCGGGCATTACCATCATGCGCAGCAGGCAACGATCTGGGACGGATTGAATGCGGAGCAAAAACAATTCGGGTCGAAAAAGGAAGTGGATGAATATCTCTGTTCATTATCACCAGCGGAACGGACTTTATTTCTCGCTCATGCGCTTCATTATTCCACGGATAAAGCAATGGCTTCATCGGCTTCGGTCATTTTTCTCAATGCTTATTGGTATAAATATTTTGCAAGTGAACTCGCGCTCGGTGCTGATGAACAATTGATCTTTTCTGAAGTGAAGAAATTCCCGGAACCGGATCTTGTCATCGAATTGCAATTGCCGGTGGAGAAATGTGCGGAAAGAAAAGAAAAGTATTCGCGCTATGAATGCGGATTGGCTGAACTACCCGGAAAAGAAACGTTCCTCGCTTTCCAGGAACAGACGAAAGCGCAATGGAATAAGTTCAGGAAAACAGAATGGAAAACGATCGATGCATCACATTCGATCGAAGAAATAAAAAACAAAGCAATTCAACTGATCGGAATCCTATGAGAACGATACTTGTTACGGGCCTTGATGGCTCGGGGAAAAGCACTTTTTTCAGGAAGCTCGCCGAAGCGAGGATCTATGGAACGGACATCATTCACGTCCCGCACATCAATCTTTCTTCGCTGGAAAAAGGGAGTGCGTTGCATAATGCGGCCTCTTTCATCAACGAACTCGGAATTGAATCGGATGAAAAGAAGCAGCCTGCACTGAAAGCACTTTCTATTTTCGGAGCGATGCTGCTCTTTCCGCGGCTTGCTTATGCAGATCGTGAAGAAAAGCAAATTATTTTCTGCGAACGTCATCCGCTGATCGACACGATCGTCTACGCCGGATTTTACGCGAAGTACGCCGATCCTTCCGGTATGTCGAAGGAGATCTTTTCTTCCATAGACGAACGTTATCATGAAGCACTGGAATATCTCGTCGCGTTATTGCCTGGTGAACAAAAAGCAAATGGATCGCTGAGTTCATTTCTGCTCTCAGTCATTTACCATGAATTTTACGAGAAGAAACATACAGAACATTCGACACTGAAAGATTTCTTCGGCATTTCACTTCCCGATGCGATCTATTTTCTCGATGCCGATGCTTCCGTTTTAATGAACCGTCTTGAAACGCGCGGAAGAAGGGAACCGCATGAAAAGAAGGAAGTGCTCACCAAATTGCGGGTGGCTTATTCTGAAATGCTGCATGCGCTGAGTAAAACAGGATTATGCGATGTTCATTTTGTGAATGCAGAAGATTTTGCTTCGCTTGATCGATTCGCGACTGAACTCATTCATTCCATCGGTGTGCAGAAAAGAATGGACGATTACCCGATCGTTCCCGGAAGAGGATTGGTCACGCCGACCGCGACAAAACTCCGTTATGGTCATCTCGATGAAGCCGGATACAATTATTCGGAAATAGCAAAGCACGGCATCAAACTCGATGATGTGCGGAATAAAATCGAATCCTTCATCGGCTCAGTCGAGATTCCGTTGGGATTGGTCGGGCCGTTACTGTACAACGACGGAAAAGAAAATGAAATGGTGTACTGCGCGGCGGCGACACTTGAAGGCGCACTCGTGGCGAGTATGAATCGTGGAGCGAAGGCCGTGAGCATGAGCGGCGGATTCAGCGCGAAATTCATTCACCAGAAAATGACACGTTGCCCGATGTTCATTTTCGCCGATCTGACAGAAGCGGCATTCTTCAATACGTGGTTGCTCGAACATTTTGACCAGGTGAAGAATGAAGTGAAAAAATATTCCAATCACGCCGAGTTGTTGCAGATCGATACGCTGCAAACCGGAAGCTGCATTCACGCCAATTTCGTTTACAGCACCGGCGATGCTTCGGGACAGAACATGACGACCACCTGTACGTGGCATGGCATGCTGTGGATCATCGACCGGTTGAAAGCGGAAACCGGAATTGTTCCCGAGCATTATGTGATCGAAGGCAATGGTGCTTCTGATAAAAAAGTTTCCGCGTCGTCGGTGATGGGAGAGCGTGGTGTGCACGTGATCGCGGAGTGCGTGATCGAAGAACATGTCATCAATAAAATTCTGCGCACCACTTCCGACGCGATCCTGAAGTGTTACACGCCTTCGCAGGCGGCGACGCGCATACGCGGAATGGTTGGTTACAACATCAACGTTGCCAATGCGATCGCTGCGATCTTCACGGCGACAGGACAGGATATCGCGTCCGTTCACGAATCAGCGGTTGGAATTCTCACGGTGGAAAAAACAGAGCGCGGGCTTTATCTCGCGTTGAATCTTCCTTCGCTCGTGATCGGAACGGTCGGTGGCGGAACATCGTTGCCCAAGCAGAATGAAATGCTCGCGATGATGGGCTGCAACGGTTCGGGAAGACTGGAACGTTTTGCCAAACTCATCGCAGGATTCGCGTTGTCACTCGAGCTCTCCACGTATGCGGCGATCGTCAGCGGAGAATTCGCGAAGGCGCATGAAAAACTCGGAAGGAATAAACCGATGCAATGGTTGTTGCGCAAAGACCTTACCGCGGAATTCTTGAAGAAATGTATCGGCGAAAAAGTGGTGATCGATGAAATGTCCGGCATCTCTTTCGAAACGGATCAGACGGAAAACGGGATCATCACGAGTATCACGGGTCGCGCCAGCAAAAAACTGATCGGTTTCATTCCGTTCACGATCAGCAATGCGGGCGGAGAAAAGAAAATCCTGATCAAATCAAAAGCGACGGATGAAGATGTGTACAAAGGATTGCACATGATGGCTGCATCCATTGATCCTGCTCTTTCCGATCTCATCTACCGTTACCGCGATGTGCTCGAATACCGCAATTGTCATTTGAAAGAGATCATGCTTTTCGGCGAACTCGATCGCGCAGGATTTGAATTCATGCCGGCGTATCATGGAAAATATGTGGATGAAAGCCGCGAAACATTCCTGTTGTTCGAAGAATTCCTGGATGAAAATGAAATGCTGCTGTTCAATTCAGAGAACAAACCGGGAGAATGGAGCAATGAGCATGTATTGAAAATGATCTCGGCAATATCTTCTGCTCACAGTTTTTCCAGCGACATAAAGACGGAAGATCTGAAACACATCACCGCGTTCGATCCGAACAGGGCCTCCGCATTGTATGAGAAACTTATTTCCATCATCGTGGCCGAGGAAGAAGATCCGTTGTTGCGCACCCATTTCGAAAAACTTCATTTGTTCCTCCGGGAATTGAAACAGCGCGATTGTTTCGAGCAACTTCCGCTGACGATCATTCACAACGATTTCAATCCGAGGAATGCGGGGATACGGAAAAATGGTAAACCGTTCATTTATGACTGGGAACTGGCGGTGCTCAATCTCCCACATCGTGACGTGATCGAGTTCATTTCTTTCATCCTCGAGGAAGATTTCAATAAGAATGAACTCATGCTTTATCTCGATCACCATTACCGGATTTCAGGAACAACCATTTCAAAAGAAGTGTGGATGGAAGGATACCTGTATGCGCTGAAAGAATTTCTTGTTTGCCGGATGTCATTCTACAAAGCGGCGGAGATCCTTATGAAACTCAAATTCACCAACCGCGTGATGAGGAATTGTTTCCGTATGCTGGAAATGATCAAAGAAGAAGTGCAGAAAAATGTAACTGTAAGAACGAATTAATTGGAAGCAAAAGGATATAACCGTTTCACGAGGTTTTTTTTCCTCATCGCAGGATTCCTCTTCCTGGGACTCGCGTGGTTCGGCATCATTACGCCGGGAGTTCCGGGAATTCCGTTCATCCTGATGTCGGCGTGGTTCTTCCTGCAGAGTTCACAGAAGATGTACGACCGCATGGCGAATGGAAAAGTGACGGGCAAAGTGATGACGAAATATTTCACGGCCGGGAATGTTTCGAAAGGAGCGAAGTGGTTCGTCATCTCGCAATTCTGGGTTTCACTCATCGTCGCGCAGATCCTTTTCGTGCACCGGCTGAATTACGCGATCATGCTCAATGCCGCGGGAATCATTTTAAGTATCGTAATCTATCGTCTAATCAAATAAAAACAAACAACATGGAAAAGGAACAGATCCTAACAAAAGTCCAGGACGTCGTCATGGAATGTCTTGGTCCCGAAAGGGAAGAGGTCACCATGACCGTGCGTTTCATGGAAGATCTCGGAAGTGATTCGATCATGCTCGCCGAGATCGTGATGAAACTCGAAGATTCATTCGGCCTGCGCATCAGTGATGAAGAAGCCGGTGGAATCCGCACTGTGGGCGACGCGGTGAATTTCATCGAATCGAAACTCCGCATCGCCGCGTGATGATAAAAGAACAGCAGGGCTGCAGACCTGTTGCACTTTTGAATTCACTTTTAAAAACCAGAGCAAATGTCATCACCCCACATTCCTGAACAGAAGTTCGAAGAAATTTTCCGCCGGCGCACCTGGATCCTTCCTGTTGTATCGCTGGCCACCCTTGCGATCCTCTATGGCGCGATCATCCTTTGCGCTTATGGTTTCACACATCACCAGTACTGGACGGTGATTCCCGCAGCGATCCTTGCGCATGCGTATATGATCATCGCTGTGCACGACGGTACGCATCATGCGATCACCCGCTCGAAAGCGGATGATGTCATGATGAACATCTTTGGCGGATTTCTATTGCTTCCTTTTTTTGCCGAACCGTTCCGGCGCTATCATCTCATTCATCACGCGAATACCAACACGGAGAATGATCCGCTGTGGTCGCCGGTGAAAGCGAAACTGTTTTCAAATAACCGCGTGCTTTACATCATCTGTCAATTCGTGCCGCTGCTTTTTACACTTGTAGTGCTGATGACTTCCGAAGGATCGCGCAAAAAAAATAATGTGAAGAGTGTAAAACTCCGCTGGGGATACATGGTGCTTTCATTCGCTTGTTCCGGAATTGTCATCTGGCTCCTTCATCCCCCGGTGATTTTCTGTCTCATCACTTTTGTCCTGCTCACCGTACTCGGATCGATCAGGCACTGGTGTGAGCACATGGGAACGGAAGATGATATCGAGAGCAACACGTATTGGTTCCCGCTCGGAATGGGAGTCGGTAATCACGATATGCATCATGAATATCCTTCCCTGTCGTGGCTGAGCCTCGCGCTCGGATTGCGTTACCGGAAATACGACACGCATTTTTTCCGGGTGATCGCGCAGATGCTGACGAGGAAGAATTTCAGGCATTACACTTCGAATGAACATCGCAACAGGATCGGTGCTCTGAAAATAAAGAACAAGTGATGCAAAGAGAAAGATCGCAGAACGGTTTGCTGTTCACACTCGCGTTCATCCAGTTCACGTGCGTGCTCGACTTCATGGTGATGATGCCGCTGAGCACGATCCTCATGAAAGAATTTTCCATCACCGCTACACAATTCGGGATCCTCGTCGCGGCCTACAATATCAGTGGCGGGATCGTCAGTATCATTTCTTCATTTTATCTCGACGGTTATGACCGGAAAAAAATAATGGTGTTTGCTTATGTGTTTTTTATTCTCGGCACCATCGCTTGTGGATTTTCCACCGGTTATGTTTCCATGTTGCTCTCCCGTTTGCTCACCGGGATGTTCAGTGGTGTCCTTTCAGCCGCGATCTTCAGCGTGGTCGCGGATGTTTTTCCATTCGAAAAACGCGGCACGGCAATGGGGAAAGTGATGATGGGGATCGGCGCCGCTGCGGTGATCGGTGTTCCGCTCGGGAATTACGCGGCAACGGTTTACACCTGGCAAATGACGTTCTTTTCCATCGCTGCGTTCGCAACACTGGTTTTCGCCGGAATACTTTTACTCATTCCTTCGATGACCGGTCACATTTCGCCTGATCATAAGAAGAGATCCGTTCAGCGATTTGTGGAAACGGTGAGTTCGGCGAATCGATTGCGCGCCTTGTTGCTGATGATCCTGCTCATGCTCGGAAGTTTTTCCATCATTCCGTTCATTCCCGATTACATGGTGCATAATGTAGGCATCACACAGAAAGAAGTTTCGCTCATTTATGTTGTTGGCGGATTTTTCAGCATGATCATTCTGGCCGTCTCGGGAAAACTCTGCGATCGCTTCGGAAGTTTTGCTGTGTACACTGCACTCACCATTATCGCGCTCGTGCCCATCTGGTTCGTGACGGATCTTCCGAAAGGCGGATTGATCATGGTCTTGTGCGCGACATCCGGCCTTTTCATGTTCGGTGGCAGCAGGAATGTTCCGGCGAATACACTGATCACATCAACTGCGTTTTCCTATCAACGGGCAGGATTCATGAGTTTGGTCGCGGCGACGCAACAGATCGGTGGAGGACTCGCTGCGTTTGCCGGAAGTTTGCTCGTGACCACGAACGCCGATCATTCGCTGGATCATTTCTATCGTGTCGGATGGTTCGCCATTGCCGCCAGTTTGGTTGCGATCCCGGTTGCCTATTCGGTAAAGCCGGTGAAAGAATGAAATGAATTTCAGGAACTGAAAATAAAGATCCCCGGAACATCAGTGA
>DATJEX010000400.1:0-16046 GCA_035496135.1 Bacteroidia bacterium | reverse complement strand
TGAAACTCGAAGGCGGAAAAGAAGTGAAGGAATCGGTGGAACGGATCCTCTCCGCAGGAATTCCGGTGATGGGACATCTGGGTTTGACACCGCAATCCATTTATAAATTCGGAACCTACAATGTGCGTGCGAAGGAAGAAGAAGAAGCGAATCGTCTGATCGAAGATGCGATCCTGCTCGAAGCATCGGGCGTATTCGCGATCGTGATTGAAAAAGTTCCGGCATCACTTGCCGAAAAAGTAGCGAAGAAAGTTTCTGTTCCCGTGATCGGAATAGGAGCGGGTGGAGGAGTGGACGGACAAGTGCTCGTGTATCACGATCTCGTGGGACTCACCACGCAATTCCATCCGAGATTTTTGCGTCGTTATCTGAATTTGGCGGAAGAGATACAGGGAGCGGTGCAGCGCTATATCGGCGACGTGAAGTCGAAGGATTTTCCGAATAAGGAAGAGCAGTACTAGTTCATTCGGCGGTTCCAACTACTGTACGAAGTACGAAATGCACGAACTACGTAATACGAAGTATTACGAATACGGGATTTCGCCTGGTTTGGTACTTCGTAGTTCGTGCATTTCGTACTTCGTACAGTTGGCTTGTTGAAAAAATATTTTTTCCGGATCAGAAATTATTTTCTACTATTGCGCCCTTAATTTTAATTCTAAACTATATGAAAGCTGAATTACAACGTAAAGATCTTGTCTATCCTGAATTGAGTTACAAGATCGTAGGATGTGCCTTTGAGGTATTCAAAACACTGGGGCCGGGATTACTGGAAAAGAGTTATCAGAAAGCAATGGCGGTCTCCCTTAGAGCCGCGGGACTTTCATTCAGGGAACAAGTGAAATATGATGTCTTGTTCCATGGTGAGAAAGTGGCAACCAATTATTTTGATTTTCTGGTGGAAGACAAAGTTGTGATCGAACTAAAGCGGGGAAAGTTTGACTATACAAACGAACTGGAACAGGTTTCGCAATACCTAAAATCAAGTGGAAAGCAACTGGGAATTCTGATTCGATTCAGTGAACGTGGTGTGCAATCGAAGAGGATAGTGAACCTTCTTCCGTAGGATTGATTGACCTTCGTACATTTCGCGCTTCGTACTTCGTGCATTTCGTAGTTCGTACAGTAGGATCAGATGGTGCGACTACCATGGAAATTCACCAACCACAACAATTGCCCGATGTGATTATTTTCATGCCGGATGTGATGCATGATCGTGTTGCGCATGGTTTTTCCGCCGAGAATTTCCCAGTTGATCTTGTTTTCAGAATCTAAGTCACCAGGATTCATTTTGTCTAAATGTTCCATGGTCAACTCGTGGACTTTTTTGAAACCGGCGTACACTTCCTCCCACGGTGGGCCATTCTGCTGTCCTTCTTCCGCGTCTTTTCCCAATGCAAAAAGTTTCAACCACGGCAATTCCGGATTCGGTCCGCCTGTTGAACGGAGAATGAGACTGTTCTGCGCCCACGCCATGTGCGCGGTAAGCCAGTACACACTGTTGAGTTTACGCTCTCCTGCAACAAATCTTTTTTTCATGTCGACTTTGTCGTGGTCGAGTTTCTTCAATGCGAAATGTGCGAGTTGCCGCGTCACGTCGACCATGTTGCGGAGTGTGGCGAGTTCGGATGCTTTGTCGGGAACGGCGATGAATTCTGTGCTCATGTTTTTCGGTGTGATTGGTAAAGAATAAAATTACTGGTTAAGTTCTTACATAAACGGTTTTTTCAAGAATGCATTGGCCCAGTTTGAATTTTCTTAGTGCAACTTTGAGACTTTGTGTCTTCGTGGCCTCGATTTGTTCTATATGACACAGCGCGAGGCTACAAAGGCACAACGACACAAAGGAATTCTAAAGGTCAAACTGGGCTTACAGTCAGGAGGACTTTTCCCGGAGCCTTGAAATATTCTTCCCGATCATTTTTTCAGAAGGAAGCTGGCTCTGCTGAATGCGTTTCGCGTATTTGATACTGTCAATGATCTCGCGTTGTTTTTCTTCCACGATGATCTTCTGCTGTTCAATGATATTTTTCTGGCGCTGCGTCAAACGGATGCGTTTCACGAGGAAGAAAGAGAAGATGAGTACGATGAGCAATCCGCTTGCGGCTGAGATGCTGATGATGATCTGCTGTTTTTCTTTTTCCGCCGCCACTTCCAGTTCTTTTTTGTGATTCGCTTCATCCACCGCCTGTTGTTTATCGTAATCCGCTTTCGCTTCCAGCCGGCCGATGTCCTTGCTTTTTGAATCACTGAAAAGCGAATCTTTCATGCTCACATATTTTCCGTAATAATCGTACGCCGCTTTGTAGTTACCCATCTTCGCATACAGCTGCGGAAGAATGCTCAGCGCGAATTTTCTATCACCGGCATCGCCGATCGCCGTCGCAGAATCGAGTGAAGCGAGTAAATATTTTTCTCCCTTTGGGAAATCTCCATCTTCGAAATACATTTCACCCATGTTGCCGAGTGTATTCGCATAACCGGTTTTGTCGCCGTTCTTTAATTGCATTTCGAGAGCGGAATTGAAAAACGTTGCCGCGGAATCCGTTTTCCCAAGCACCCAGAAATTGATCGCGATATTTCCGAATTGTCTGCCGACCAGCAACAGATCTCCCGCCTTCTGTGCCGTGACCAAGGAAAGTTTATAATTATCAATGGAATTTTTGATCAGCGAAGCGAGCGCCACGCTATCTTTTGTTCCGATGAGCGCAAAGCCCTGGTTGGCGTACACCACTCCCATGTTGCCGTAATTCCGCGCCACTTCACTTTCTTTTCCTAACGCCGTGTACATGCGTATCGCCTGTTTATCGTACTCGAGCGCTTTTTCATAATCCTTCATATCGGCATAGATCATTCCGATATTTCCGCTCAGTTTCGCCACCGCCGCGCTGTCGCCGAGTTGCCGTTCAAGTTTCACACTGCTGAAAGCATACTCGAGCGCTTTCGGATAATCGCCAATTCCCGTAGTGATCAGCGAGAGATCGGAAAGTGTGTGTGCGATCCCTTCATTGTCCTGCAGCGAATCCCATAGCAATTTGGAAGCGAGACTGTAATCTTTTGCTTTTTCGAGTTCACCTTTCCTGTAATATCCGAGCGCGATCCCTTCTTTACTCGCCGCAATACCACGAGGCCATTTGAGCTGCTGCGCAAGTTTGAGTCCCTCTTCGCTCATCGTGATCGAGGAATCAGGATTCTTCAATTGATAAAGCACGGAAAGTTTTGCAAGCGCCATGATGCGCGTGGTATCTGCACTGTTGATTGCAAGCACTTTTTTCAGTGAATCGATCTTGCTCTGCTGGGAATGGATCTCCGGTGTGAAAAGCAGGAATACCGGCAGGAAAATCAAACTGCGCCGGATGAATTTTAATGTCATAAAGGAAAAATGGGAGTGATCAACAGCAAGCGGAATAGAATGAAATCCCGCAAGGTTGTATGAAGCATTGAATTAACAGAAGAATTATTCAGACACGGATCGCGATGATACAGACATCATCCACCCTTCGACAGGCTCAGGATGGATAGTCCAACCCAAAGTCTGCCTGGGATCCGAAGTTTAATCATACTCTAATGGCGATAATACAAACATCATCCACCTGCTCGAGATTTCCTCTCCACTCTTCGAATTTTTTATCGAGGATCGCTTTCTGGTCGTTCATCGGAAGATCGCAGATGCTGAGCAGCGTTTCTTCGAGCTGTTTGTATTTGAATTTTTTTCCTTTCGGTCCGCCGAACTGATCGGCGTAACCGTCGGTGAAGGTGTAAACGATATCACCTTTTTTCAGTTCGATCTTCTGGAGCGAGAACGGCGCCATCGAATCGGTATGCATGCCCACCGGCATTTTATCCGGTTTGAATTCCTGCAGTTGTTTGTCGCGGATGAGCCACAGTGGATTGTTCGCTGCGGAAAATTCCATAATCATCTTCTTGAAATCATAAGCGCAGAGCACGCAATCCATTCCGTCTTTCGATTGCTCGTCACTTCCTTCCGGATTCAGCGAAGAGATGATGCCTTTGCGGACGTTGTCGAGAATATCATTCGGGTGAAAAAGATTTTTCTCGATGATCGACTCGTTGAGGTGAGAAATTCCCATCATACTCATGAGCGCACCCGGTACGCCGTGGCCCGTGCAGTCGGCCGTGCACATGAAGAACAGTTCGTTCGGATGATCTTTCGGTTTGTGCGCGAGGGAATAATAAAAATCGCCACTCACGATATCCTTCGGTTTGTAGAGGATGAAAAAATTGCGGGTTTCTGTTGCTGTTTCCATGGCTGTTAAGTTATAATTTTTTGTTTAATCGGTCGAGGTTTCGTGAAATGTATTTTTCATTAGGCAGCAGTGCCTTCTGAATGTTCCGCGCGTAATGAAGGCTGTCGAGGATGCTGTTGTTTTTTTCAAGCAATTCCATGGTCCGCTCTGCTACTTTTTCTTCGAGTTCCCTGTTGACCTTATCCTTCAGTTTTTCATTTTCCGTAAGCTGGTCAATGATCTTTTGCTGGGATGATACGTTCTCCGCTTTGAGCAGGTTGATCCTGTCCGCGAGGCCGACGGATGACAGGATCACTTCGAGCATCATTCCTGTTTTCATGTAATAAAATGAAAACGAATTTTGTGGTAAAACAGAAGCAACGTGGGTAAGGATGAAGAGGATCGTTCCCGTGGAAAGAAAAATGTGAGCGAGCAAAAAGAATCTCGCGGGACGAAATCCCTTCCTGAGACAAACAAGAGATGTTACCGTAAGTGCAACAAACCCCGTAACGCCGATGCAGATCTCGAGGTTATCCGCTATGGTATCCATCCCGAGCCATCCCATGATCACGGTCAACAGGGAAAGGGCATTGAGTAGATGAAGTATTTTGTGCCAAACAGGTGCGTTACGGGAAGTTTCCAGCGATGACTGCGTGAACAAAACCAATCCGAAGAAAAACAGGGCATCGAACAGGGTCCCCCCGAGCACAAATCCCCAGAAACTTTTTTCAGGTAGATCGTCGAAAGCGCCGTCGTTGGAAAGGAAGATCAACCCGGCGCCAAAAATGTACAGCACATAATAAATGTAATTGCGGTCACGTGTGGAAATGAACAGGAACAAGTTGTATAAACCCATTACGGCGGTCATGCCGATAAATAAACCGGGAATGTATTTTTCCATGTGTTACAGGGTTAATCTGGCAGAATAGCGGATACTGCCATGTCCACCATTTGTAAAAATATTTATTATTTGCAGTGACCACTCATCTTATTACAGTATGTATCAGCCATTGAATTCTCCCGGTTTTTCCTTCATGCGCGACAGGTTTTTTTCAACATTTTTTTCAGAAGGAAGCTGGGCTTGTTGGATCCGTTTCGCATAATGGATCGAGTCGAGGATCTCTTTTTGTTTTTCCTCTACCAATTCTTTCTGATGGGCGATGATCTCATTCGCTTTTTTCTTGTTCCGGAATGCGCGGATGGAAACGACAGCTACTATCAGCATAAGCGCAAATCCGCACACGCCTGCCCACGTGTAAAGCTGTTGTTGCCTGATCTCATTCGAGTGTTTGATCTTTTCCCGCTCGGTCGACTCGGCGTTTTTGATGGAATCAGCAGCGGATCTTGTATCAAATTCATATTGCATCTGTGCCTGGACGGTTTTCTTCGTGTTGTCTTCATTGTTCAAACTGTCGCTGTATGCAACCGAAAGTTTGTAATGAGCGAGCGCATCTTTAGGGTCCCCCATTTTAGTCTCCGTCTCGGATAATAGTTCATACGAGCGGGCAAGAATATATTTGTCCTGCGATCTCAATCCATGACCGATGGCGGACAGAAATCCATTCTTCGCTTCTTTGAATTCATTTTTCGCGAGATGCGCCGTTGCCATTCCATTCTCCATGTAGCTCAGATCTCCATCCGCACCTATCGAAGTGAAAAGGTCGAAAGCTTTTTTATAGTAGTAGTAAGAAGAGTCATACAGATCCTCTGCGATGAGAATGTTCCCGAGATTCCCATAGGAGAGCGCCATCCCGTAAGCGTAATCAGCTTTTTGAAAATGAAGCATGGCCTGCTGATGGAAAAATTTAGCTGAATCATAGTCCGCATTCGCGTAATAATCGGTGGCGAGGCTCGACAAGGCATTGCCCATTTCCTGCTCGTTGTCGATCTTCAATTGCATCGCGATCGCTTTTCTATGGTAACTCAACGCCTGGCTCATGTCGTTTTCCTGCCGATACGCGTTTCCGATATTACTGTAACAGGAAGCGACGCCCTCATCGTCGTGAATGGATTGATACAAGCGTATCGCCTGGAGCTGCGCATCGATGGATTCCGAAAGTTTTCCGATCTCGTAATATACATTCCCGATGTTGATGTAAACAGCCGCCATCCCTTTCTTGAAACCGATCTCACTATAGATCTTCATAGCCTGATCATTGGTCTTCAGGGAAGCGGAAGGATCACCCTCATATTCCTCGATAAGGGCCGACTCGGCATAATACTGGCCGATCCCTTTTTTGTAATTGATCTTCTCTGAAAGGACACGAAGGGAGTCGAGATATTTTTTGGCGTCATCGAATGCCCCGAGATCCTCGTAGCGAATGACCAGTTTGTCGAGCAATTTTGCTTTTGTAGAATCCGGTTTTTTTGTACCGATCAGGTGCAGGAGTGAATCGGCGTACGCATCAGATTGCGACATGAGAAGCCCTGAATGGAGATACAGGAACATCACGATCGGGGAAATGATACGCATACTAATTTCTGTTCAGGTCGTTCGTGATCTTTCGCTCCGAAGGAAGCAAACTGGTCTGTATCCTTTTCGCGTAATGGATGGAAGCAATGATCTCCCGTTGTTTTTCTTCCACCAGCTCTTTCTGTCTTTTGATCTTTGCTTTCTGCATATCCATGAACGCGACACTTCGTTCCATCAGGAACCACATCGCCAGTTCAGAAATGAGAATGGTGACGCGGAAATTCCAGCTGGTGTCGCCGGTGAGGAAAGGGAAAATGGTTGTTGCTAATACGAATATCAAAACAGCCACACGGTCGTTGAATCCATTCGTGAGCATGAGTCCGCCGCCGATGAATGAAATTTCAGTCAACCAGGTCGGGCAATCGGGACTTGCCCAGTGATTGAGGAAAAATAAGGGAAGACTTGTTGCCGTTCCGATCAGGTAAAATCCGATCCGTCCTTTTTCACGGAACAGCAAAAGTGCTGTGAATCCGAATGCCGGCATCGCGAGATGAATAGGAGTAGTGATCCACGGCCTTGGGGAAGTGAGTGCGATCCAAACAATGAAAATGACATCGAGTATGGGTAATACTTTCGGAAGATAATCGAAGATGGAAATTTCTTTTTCCTCCATAAGATTCACAATCCGAATTGACGGCAATGATGTTCGATGTGTTTGTTCATGAGATAGCCCCACGTTTTCCACGAGATCTCGCCGAATACAGGATGCATCGGCACATGATCCGGTATCGATGAAATGGCGAAACGGTGTATGGCCTCAAATAATTCTTCCCGGTCATTTTCAAAATCCGTTCCTCTTCGCCCGAGCTGAGTGATATCAAATTCAGGAGCTGTTGGCGGAGCTTTCGGCCATTTCGGAACGACATAGATCACGAGCCATTTTCCAAGGCGGGTCTTGTAAAAACGCTGATCGGTGTTCGGCACTTCGCGTTCGCCCAAAGCGACGTGTATCGGATCGGCAAGATGAGGAAGGAGATCGGGAGCGGTGAGTTTGCCCCACGCAGCAGGTGTCTCCGGACGCAGGGCGCGCAAACGTGCTACCTGGTACTCACGCTGCGCTGGATCGAAAAGAGTCTTTGCCATGAGAAATTCGCTGATGATCAAAGGTTGTCGAGATACTTACTGATGTATTTTTCGCTGGGCAATTGCGATCGCTGAATGCGTTGTGCGTATTTGATGCTGTCGAGGATCTCTTTCTGTTTGTCTTCAATGATCGAATAGGCCTTCTGCAACTCCGCATTTTTTTCTTTTTCGAATTCAGCTTCCTTCTGTGCGAGGGCCACCTGGCTCATGAACTGCACGCTTTTCAGTTTGGTATTCGATTGCATGCTGATCACTTCTTCTTTCAGCGAATGGAATTTCTTGTAGTGGTCGAGCGCGCATTTGAAATCTCCTTCTTTCTCAAAAATTTCCCAGAGCGCGAAATGAATATCATAGGCGACTGATTTGAAAGAAAGCTGTTGGGCCAGTTTCAGCGCCTCTTCAAGTTCTATCTTGCTTCCGGGATAGTCCTGCAATTCGTATTTTACTTTGCCCATCAGCTGGTGAAAACGCATCATGCCATAAGGGATCCCGTCAATTTTTGTCTTCGACATTCCCATCAGGATCAATTCCACCGCTTTTTCAAACTCCTTTGTTTCGATATGGAATTCGCACCAGCGGATGAGTGTGGCGTAATAGCCAAGGCGTTCGGTTGATTTCTCCCGAAGACGAAGGCTTTCAGCCAAAGCGATCTTCGCTTCCGGGAAATTCTTCTGTCGGACCAATACATCCCCGAGGATCATCAATGCGGCAGAAATTCCGACCTCATCATTCAATTCTTTCCGCAACACAAGTGATTTCTCCGCTGCTTCTTTCGCATCATCGAGGTCATTGAAATGGACATTGATATAAGCGATCTGGAAATAACACGCGGCCATGCCGTTCTTGTCATCATGCTTTTCCCGCCAAAGAAGACTTTTGTGAAGCACCTCAATTCCTTCACTGAAATTTCCGACCCTCACATTCAGAATGCCGAGATTGTATTGTGCATTGGCGATAGCTTTCTCATCACCGAGTTTTTCATACATCACCAGGCAGGAGAGCAGTTGCTCGAATGACTTTTCGTGATCCGCCTGCTGCATGTAACTGAATCCGAGATTCAGTTTACTGTCTGCCTGTCCTTTGACATCGCCATTCTGCTCCGCGATCTTCAACGCCTGCTCTGCGAGTTCTGCCGAATGTTTCGGATTCACATTCCGCTCTTCGAAGGAAAGACGATTGAGTTCAGCGACCTGCGATGGAGAATCGGTTGCTTTCTTTTCTGGTTCTTTTATGTCAGCGGAATGAGCCAATACGATCAGTTCTGATTTTTCAGTTTCACCATCGTGAGAATGGTAGCGATCGCAACAGTATCGCCCGTCGCTCCTTCCATTCCATATTGATCGCGCACATCCTGTTCACTTGCATCGTAAACATCCACCACCCATTTCACGATCCCGCATTTCACTTCTGTTCCGTCAGCGGCTTTCAGCGGTTTGTCATTCTCAATTTTTTCCTTGCAGGTGAAACGCACGCCGATCGTCATGCCGGGATAAATTGGTTTGGTGAAACGGCATTCATCAATTCCGTAGTTCAATAACACTGGACCTTTCGGCGGGTCGACAAATAATCCGGCTGCCCTCGAGAGAATGAAATAACCGTGTGCAACGGTGCGTTTGAAAATGGTGCCGCTCAATGCGCTTGCATCCATGTGCGCGTAGAATTTATCGCCGCTCAGTTCAGCAAAATTCAGAATGTCATCTTCAGAAACGGTATGTGTTTTTGTGATGATGGTTTCGCCGACTTCGAGTTCTTCAAAATGTTCACGGAACGGATGAATTCCTTTGTCAAGAAACGCAGCACCATATTGATATTGATTGGTGACTGCTGTCAACGTTGTTGGAGAACCCTGTATCGCTGTACGCTGGAGATAATGGAACACGCCGCGTTTTCCGCCCATTTCTTCGCCACCGCCTGCACGACCCGGACCGCCATGCACGAGCATAGGCATCGGTGAACCGTGGCCTGTACTTTCTTTCGCGCACTCATTATTCAGAATAAGAATTCTTCCGTGCATACTGGCGGCACCGAGCACATATTGCTTCGCGATCTTGTGATCGGCCGTGATGATGGAACTCACGAGCGAACCTTTTCCGAGTCGCGCGAGTTCGATCGCTTCTTCCGTTGTTTTATACGGCATGATCGTGCTCACCGGTCCGAATGCTTCTACGCTGTGAACGTCGGTTTTTTTGAACGGATCTTCATTGAGGAAAATGATCGGCGGCATGAACGCGCCTTTGTTCTTGTCGGCACCTTTCACTTCAAAATTCTCGAAATCACCAATGATGATCTTCTGCGATTTTGAAAGCAGTTCTACTTTCTCAAGAACTTCTTTGCGCTGCGAAATTCCGGCGAGCGATCCCATTCTTACACCTTCCACATTCGGATCGCCGATGATGTTTGACGCGAGACGTTTTCCGAGAGCGAGACGAACATCTTCCACGCGTTCTTCCGGAACAATGATGCGTCGAACGGCTGTACATTTCTGTCCTGCTTTCGTCGTGATCTCACGCACGACTTCTTTGATGAAAATATCGAACTCCGGTTTATCCGGTGTCACATCTTTTCCAAGCACGCAGCAATTGAGTGAATCAGCTTCCATATTGAAGTGAACAGATTCCTCGAGGATGCGCGGATGAGATTTCAGCATTTTTCCCGTTGAAGCCGAACCGGTGAATGTTACCACATCCTGGTTGATCACGTGATCCAGAATTCCATTGGCCGATCCGCAAATGAGTTGCAAAGCACCGGCAGGAAGAATTCCGGAAGCAATGATCTCTCTCACCACTGCTTCGGTAAGGAAAGAAGTAAGCGTGGCCGGTTTCACAATAGCCGGAACACCAGCGAGCCAGTTCACCGCGACTTTCTCGAGCATTCCCCAGACAGGAAAATTGAATGCGTTAATATGAATGGCCACACCATCGCGCGGAACGCAGATGTGATGACCGATGAAGGTGTTGTTCTTGGAAAGTTTCGCGACATCTCCTTCCACGCAGAATGTTTCATCCGGGAATTGACGGCGGAGAGAAGCGTAAGCGAATAAATTTCCAATTCCCCCTTCGATATCCACCCAGCTGTCATTCTTCGTCGCGCCGGTTGCCCAGGAAATTTTATAGAAATCATCCTTCTTGCTCAACAGGTGCAGCGCAAGTGCGCGCAACATACGTCCGCGCTCGTGGAAAGTCATTTTTTTCAGATTCGGTCCGCCCACTTTTCTCGCGTATTCGCACATCTGCGCGAAGTCGAGTCCTTTGCTCGAAGCGGAGTAGATCGCTTCTCCTGTTATCGCATTGTAAAGCGCTTGTCCGTCACCTTCGCCGGCGATCCATTTTCCGAGCGCGTAATTCTCCAGTTTTTTCAGTGTTGTTTTTGTGATCGTGCCTGCCATAATTCGCCGTATAAAAAATTGTCTTTGTTTACAAGCTATGAAGATAGAAAATAGCAGTCGGACATGTTCATTCTTCACAGAAATTAAATCGACGCATCGTATTCTTTTTTCGATAGAATGCGCTAAGTGAAAATGACTTTTAGTACATTTGGAAAGAAATAAACATGCACTCCGGCCTTGTCAACAAGACAAGGTTTTTCATTCTAATGACCATGGACACGACAGAGAACGAGATGAAGCCCGGGATGAAGGGCGCTGCTCCGACAGGACAGGAAATCACCAGTGAGAATCATATCGCCACTGAAGAACATGATGCCGTTGAAGATCATCATGCTGCCGAAGAACTTTCCGGTTTAAGCAAAACGGAACTCCTCAAACGAATGGAGGAATGCGTTGCGTCCGATCCCGACCAGGTGAAAGCGATCGTGAACAAGATCACCGATCTTTTCAGTGTGATCGTGAAAGAGGAGACGGAGAATAAACGCCGTGCCTGGGAAGCGACGAAGGAAGATGAGGATGATAAATTCGAACCGGCTCCCGATCCGCTCGCTGAAAAATTCGAGACACTTCTACGGAAATATCACCAGAAGAAAGTTGAACAGCGCAAGCATAAGGAAGCGGAGCAACGGAAGAATCTCGCGCGCAAACTGGAATTGGTGGAAGAACTGAAAGCACTCGCTGAGACAAGCGAGAGCATGCATAAAGCTTTCGAGAAATTACAGGACATCAAGAACCGGTGGAGAGAAACGGGCCAGGTTCCGCAGGCAAGTGTTGCCGAGTTGATGAAGAACTGGCAATATCACCAGGATCGTTTTTATGATGTGGTGAAGATCAGCAAGGAATTGCGCGAACTTGATCACAAGAAGAACCAGGAACTGAAAACAGAATTGATCGCGAAAGCAGAAGCGCTTGTTCGTGAAGGTTCGGTTAAAAAAGCGCTGGAGGATCTTCATGAATTGCATGAACAATGGAAAGAGATCGGCGCGGCGCCGAAAGAAGTGAATGACCAGCTCTGGGAAAAATTCAAAGCAGCTTCTGACAAGATTCACGATCGTAAACAGGAACAGCTTGCGAATAATAAAATAAAACAGGAAGAGAATCTCAAGTTGAAACTTGAGCTGTGTAAGAAGATGGAAGTGGAAGCGGAAAAGACCTTTGATTCACACAAAGCATGGACGAACGCGAATGAAGCGGTGGATGCCTTGTTCGAAGAGTGGAGAAAGATCGGGCACGTTCCGAAAGAAGATGAAGGAAAAACGTGGAAACAATTCAAAGATGCAAGACAGAAATTCTTCCGCAACCGCGAAACCTATTATGCAAAACAGCGGGAAGAATTCAAGGTGAATTATGATCAGAAGGTCGCGTTGTGCGAGAAGGCGGAAAAACTGAAAGACAGTACCGACTGGAAGAATACAGCGAATGAATTCAAACGCCTGCAGGACGAGTGGAAAAAGACCGGGCCTGTTTCCAGGAAAGTTTCGGATAAGATCTGGAACCGTTTCAAGTCAGCAGCCGATGCTTTCTTCGACGGGCGCAATAAACAATTCGCAGAAGCGGACGCGAAACTGAAAGAGCATGTAACGCTGCGTGAAGCGCTGATCAAAGAAGCAAGTGAGGCGGAACTGGGCGAAGATCTTCATGCGGCTAAAGAAGCGATCCATAATTTTCAGAAACGCTGGAGCGAAATGCCTCCTGCACCGAGAAATGAATTCGGCAGACTTGAAGCAGAGTGGAAGAAAGCGGGAGAGAAGATGCTGGAAAAACTGAAGGAGAAAGGCGGGGATGAGAATACGGTGAAGAAATTCAAGTACGATCAGCTCATGCAAACGGATCGCGGGCGTGAACAGGTGCTGCGCGAGCGCATGAACATCCAGGATAAGATCAAACGTTTGCAGGGCGAGATCAACACACTCGAAACGAATCTTGGCTTTTTCGGAAAATCAAAAGGCGCGCAATCACTCGTTGCCGATTATCAATCGAAAGTAGACGCGGCAAAAGCGGAGATTGATAAACTGAAAACACAGTTGAAAGGAATTCCGCGCGATGAACGTCCTGAGCCGGAACCGGAGACGAAGAATTTCAAGAGTAAAAAAGGATTTCGTCCGAGATTCTGATCGTCAGCCTTCGACAAGCTCAGTCTGACAAGAGCGTGAGACCATTTGATGACCAGGAATGATAATTGATCAATGATCTGCCGATGAGAAAAGTCTTTTCGCTGTTCTTATTTCTATTCTGCATCGGCGCATTGCATGCACAGCATCTTGTGCCTCCATCCACCACCACTTACAGCCACGATTCGGATTGCAGCATCGACCAGGGAGTGAATGATTCCATTATCGTGATTCAGATGGAAGATGGATTTTCGGACAGCATGAAAATAGTGGTGGATGGAAAAGTGATCAAAGAGGGATTTTTCCGGTCGGATTATATGCAGTCGACGCACCAGGAATTTTTCCTCAGAAGGAGTTCTGATCATATTGATATCATCACCGGCGGTTCAGGTGTACATATCATCCTCGATCAGCATTACAAATATCTTGCGATAAGCAGGATCAGCGGACAATGGGTTCTGTGTTACAGTGATTGCGCGATCGTGCATGGGTGATTGTCAGCCTTCGACAAGCTCAGTCTGACAATTTGCATTCTCAACTCCTTAAGTTCATTCCTCCTCATCTCCACTGATCTCAATTTCCTCCGCCGGTAATTCGATGGGGAAATCGTGTTCGGCGATGTAAATTCCGTCCATCGGGTTCACGACTTTTTTTCCGCCTTTGAGAATGAGGTAAAAAGTTACATCGCCGTCCTTCGCGATATTCTTCTTCGTGTCTTTGATCAATGAACGCGACGCCGCGAATCTTGATACGCCGCTTTTCGTTTCACACTCGATCACCGTCATCGATGCAATGTCGTAGGAGAATTTCTCCCCGTCTTTCATTCCCTCGAGTTTATAAACTGTATTATTCAGAATTCTGAAATCGGAAACTTCTTCGGCAATTTCAAACTCGTCTTCCCAATTGTATTTGTAATTATCCTCCGTCTCTTCACCATTGTGATGTTTGTCGGCCAGTTCCTGGCTGTAGGATGGGTTGATCTCTTTTACAATGATCGATACTTTCATAATGTAAAGATAGATATTGTGGGAACGAAATGCGGACATGTGCGAAAATGGCGAAGTGCGAACTTGCGGAAAATGCGAAGATGGGTTACGCACAGTTTGCACTTTCGTACTTCGCTATTTCCGCACCGGTTGCCGCGGCGGACGGAATCCGCAGTTAGCTCCCCCTGATTTACTCTGAATTACTTAGTAACTTTGCATCATGCAGGAATTCTTTTTCACACTGGTCTCCATCTGGTTTATCTACAAACTATTTGATGCATTCACCATCAAGGGAAGAAGTACATCTGCATCACAACAGCAGTCGCGTCCGCGCGAAGGAGAAGTGAAGATCAATGAATCAAAAACAAATGCTTCGAAATTCACGGAATCAGAAGGGGAGTATGTCGACTTTGAAGAGATCAAGGATTGAAAATTCAAGATTTAATATTCGTTAACATTCGTAAGATGTTGAATATTCAATCTTGAATCCTGGATCGCTGTCCAGTTGTATCGGGGAAATCACCAGCTGAAAATTATTTCTGCCACCTGCACAAACTCACTTTTATTCCGCAGTTTCTGAAGGTAAGTTTACTGTACAATTCTGGTTAAGGTGTTTGGTAGTTCCCCGTCACCCTGAAAAGGCCTCCAAAGACGGACAAGAACTCAACAGAATTCATAAGCCCCCGCAGTTTCCAAGACTTAAGCGGGGGCTTCTTTATTACAGTAATTGGTTGTATGATTTTTTGGTTTCTTGTTTTTTGGTTAGTTCATTTGTCATTTTGAGGTTCGCCTGCCCTGAGCTTGTCGAAGGGTAGTTTCGGATTCTATTCGTAGTTAGTACCCTATCAGGAAAAGCCCCGATAAAGGATAACTTCCTAACTTTACCCGCTCAGATCCAACACCACTTATTCAGCTCATTATGAACTTCAAAAAACTTCTTCCACACGTTGTTGCCATTGTCATCTTCGCCATCGTAACAGCCGCTTTTTTCTCGCCACTTGTCTTCGACGGAAAAAGGATCGGTCAAAGTGACGTGGTGAACTTCAACGGTTCGGCGAAAGAGATACAGGATTACCGCGACAGTCATAATGGCGCTGAACCATTGTGGACGAACAGCATGTTCGGTGGAATGCCGGCTTACCAGATCTCGGTGAAATATCCGAATAACTATGTGCAGTACATCGCCGATATTTTCTCCGCGATCATTCCAACTCCGGCCACCGCGATCTTTTTGTGCATGGTCGGATTTTATTTTCTCCTCTTCACACTCAAGATCGATCCGTGGGTAGGAATAGGCGGAGCGATCGCATTCGGATTCTCTTCTTTCTTCATCATCATTTTACAAGTCGGACACAACACGCAGGCCTTCGCGATCGCGTACATGGCGCCTGTGCTGATGGGTGTGCTCCTCGCTACGCGTGGGCGGATGTGGCTCGGTGGTGCGATCACGGCTGTTTCACTCGCGCTTGAATTGTATTCGAACCACCTGCAGATCACTTATTATCTCCTGATCACTGTGCTCTTCGTCGGGATCGGTGAAGCGGTTCGCCTTTTCCGCGCGGGAGAAATGAAATACCTCGTTCGTGTTGCTGGTGTACTTTTCGCGGCGGTCTTCATCGCTGTTCTTCCGAATCTCACGAATCTGTATCTCACCGAAGAGTATGGAAAATATTCAACCCGCGGTTCTTCCGATCTCAAAACAGGAAGCAAAGGTCTTGATTTCAATTACGCGGTGCAATACAGTTATCCTGTCGGAGAAAC